>CALCGM010000693.1 GCA_937900985.1 uncultured Planctomycetaceae bacterium
GGTTCGTCTTTCGGTATACAACTGATTGAAACGCGCGTTTGAAATGGGCGTTTTTGAGTTTTCCCGGAAACGTGTGAATCGTGGCGACGGCTGAGTCACTGATGCGGGCAGGTGAGACCGCTGCTTCGGAGGATCCGAAGGAGCGGATTTTGTCGGCTGCCGGTGAGGTGTTTGCCGAGCGGGGCTTTGAGGCTGCGACGGTTCGCGACATCTGCCTGGCAGCAGGCGTCAACGTCGCTGCGGTCAACTACTACTTCGGCGACAAACAAAAGCTCTACAACGAGACCGTGCGGCAGGCGCACCAGCGGCTCGTGGCTCAGGTGCCGCTCTCGCCGTGGCCTGAGGGCACGCCGGCCCGGGCCAAGCTCCGCGACTTCATCGGCAACGTCCTCGAACGGATGCTCGGGTTCGGTCGCCCTCGCTGGCAGACGCGGCTGATGCTGAGGGAAGTGCTTCAGCCGACTGATGCCTGTCGCGACCTTGTCGAGGACTACATCCTTCCGCAGTTTCAGCTCCTGATCTCGATTCTCGGCGACCTCGCCGACGGACATCTTGAGGAGCCGCAGCTGCGGCAGGTTGCGATGAGCATCATCGGGCAGATGTTTATCTACCGTGCTGCTGGCGACGTGGTGGGCATGCTGCTGCCTGCCGACGAGATGCAATCGCTGCATACGCCCGTTCCGCTTGCAGACCATATCACCCACTACGCTCTCGCAGCCCTCGGGCTGGCTTCTCCTCTGACGTCATCGGAGCCCCGTGCATGAACATCGTTCGAAGCATCCTTGGCTGGATCGCACCTTTTGCCATCCTGGCGGCGGCAGCGGGTGCCTTTCTCTTCATGGGCAGCCAGCCGCCACCCACCCGCAGTGATGGCGAGGCAGACGCTGCCCTCCCGGTGCGGACGGCGGTGGTCACGGAGGCGAGCGGACAGCTCGAGCTCGATCTCGACGGCGTGGTCGTGCCGCTGAAGGAAGTCTCGCTGGCCGCCGAAGTCGCCGGCCGTGTCTTGCAGAAGACGGAGGCCTGTGAGTCGGGCTCTTTCGTCACGAAAGACACCCTGCTCTTGGAGATCGATCCCCGCGACTATGAGCTCGAGGTCGAGCGGCTGCTGCGGGAAGTCGCTCAGGCAGGGATCTACATCGAAGAGGTCGAGGAAGAGCTTCTCCAAAACGACGAGTCGATCGCCCTCTCGCAGCGGCAGGTGGAAATCGCCCAGCGCGAAGTCCGGCGGCTCGAAGCCCTCAAGGCCAACCGAGTGGTCACTGAGTCGGAGCACGACCGGGCCCTGCGAGACGAGCTGACGGCCATCAACACGCTCACGCAGCTCAAGGGGCAGCAGCGGGTGCTTGAGAAGCGGAAGAACCGGCTCGCCGAAGGCCAGCTGCTGGCGGAAACGCAGCTCGAACGCGTTCGCATCGACCTCTCCCGCACACGGATCACGGCCCCCTTCGACGGCGTGATCGTCAGCGATCCGGTGGAGCAAGACTCCTATGTCAGCAAGGGCACGCCGCTGGTCACGATTGAAGACACGAGCGCTGCGGAGATCCGTACCAACCTGCGGATGGACGAGGTGGCGCGGGTCTGGGGCTCAGGCTCATCGATGGCCACAGGGCAGCGGCAGCCGGCCGGAGGCGGAGGTGCCTACGACCTGCCCGACGTGCCCGCCACGGTCGTTTTTGAGTTGGGCGACCGGCAGTATCAGTGGCGAGGCACGCTCTCCCGGCAGGAAGGGGGCGGCCTTGATGCCCGCACTCGCACGCTGCCGTGTCGCGTGCTGGTGCCCGACCCTGCCGAGGTCACCGCGCTCGATCGGTATGGTGAGCCGCTCGCCCAGCTCCCACCGGGCTCGCCGACGTCGCTGATGCGTGGCATGTTCGTGCAGGTCGAGGTGCTCGTCGAAGCGGCTCGTCAGCTGGTGGCCGTTCCCGTCGATGCGGTGCGGCCCTCCGGCGACATCTGGCTGCTGCGAAACGGTGAGCTCGTCATCCTGCGTCCTACGCGGGCGCACGCCACCGACGACGCCGTGCTCTACGCCACCGAAGACTCGGGGATTCTGCCTGGAGACAAGGTGGTCGTCAGCCAGTTGGCCAACCCCTATGAAGGCATGGCAATCCGTGAGCAGTCGCTGCCGGGAGCGGCTGGCGGTGTTGCCACCCCCGACTCGCCCCGTCTGGCTCGAGAGGAGAACTGAGCGATGCGCAGCGTTATCCGCTGGACCGTCAACAACATGC
>CALCGM010000694.1 GCA_937900985.1 uncultured Planctomycetaceae bacterium
AGCGGCCAGACCTCGACTCGCTCGGCCCGCTGGAGTGGACTGCCTGGCAGGCGGGGGCCTGGACGGCAGTGGCTGCCGACGGCACGCCGGTCTCGTCTGGCGACTATGCCGGGAAGCCGCATGTGATCCTGCTGACCCTGGGCATGGCCTGCGAACACTGCAACGACCAGGTGAAGGCCTTTGTCGAGGCGGCCAGCCAGTTTGAAGAGGCGGGCCTGCCCGTGCTGGTGATCAGCACCGACAGCGTGGAGGACGTGGCGATGTCGTCGGAAACCCTGCCGTTGACCGCCCTCTCAGGAGCCGACGGCGAAGCCTTTCGTGCCCTCGACGCCTGGGATGATTTTGAAAGCATTCCACTGCATGCCACCTGCTACGTTTCGGCCGACGGCCGCATGCGGTGGCAGCACACCGGCTACGAGCCCTTCATGCTGCCCGAGTTTCTGCTCCAGGAAATCACGCGGCTCGAGCAGCTCGATGGACGACCTGCATGCCTCGACCGCCGATAACCTCCGCCCTCTGGCCTTCGCGAGATGCTTCCCCTATGTCGCCTGCTCGTCGCCGTCGTGCCCTCGCCGTTTGTGCCCTGTTGACCTCGGCCGTCGGCTGGCTCGCGGCACCTCCAGCAACACGAGCCGATGCCCTGGAGCGGCTCAACGAGCCGCGGCTGGCCCGTGTGCACGCCGCCATCAAAGCGTTCGAGGCAGCCCGCTCCTCGCTCGAGCCGAGCAGGCCCTACCGCGAGTATCGCGTGAACCTGCATGTGCACTCAGCCTTCTCCCACGACAGCCGCGGCGAACTGCCGGCAATCGTGGCCGCAGCCAAGCGGGCCGGCACAGAGGTGCTGATGTTCACTGAGCATCCGGCCGCCCACTACGACTTCGTTCTCGACGGCCACAGTGGGCTCCACGATGGCGTGCTCTGCATTCCAGGTGCTGAGACCAAGGGGCTGCTGACCTATCCCACAGCAAGCATGGCAGGCCAAGAATCGCTCGAGCCGGCCGACTTTGTCCGTCGTGTTCGCCAACAGGGAGGGCTGTCGTTTCTCTCCCACCTCGAAGAGCGGCTCGACTGGGAGCTGCCCGGGCTGACCGGCTGCGAGATCTACAACACCCACGCCGACGCCAAAGAGGAGACACAGCTCTTTGCGAGCCTGCAGAACCCGCTCTTTCTGCTCCGCATCGCGGCGATGGTCAACCAGTATCCGCAGGAGACCTTCTCGGCCCTGCAAGACGACCCACGGCTCTACCTCGATCGCTGGGATCAGCTCTGCCAGATCGCGCCGCATACGGGTGTCTCAGCCAACGATGCCCACGAGAACGTTGGGGTGGTGATTCGGCTGGCCGGCGATGGCAAGGTGGCCGTCACCGATCCCCTCGACGATCCGCTGCTGACCCTCGACCTGGCCCTCGTGCGGCCGCTGCTGGCCATCGCTGATGGGGCGGAGGAGGGCGACGAGCTCTTCCGCATGCAGCTCGACGGGTATGAGTTCAGCCTGCGGCATGTCGGCACGCATGTCTTGGCCCGCGAGCACACCCGGCCGGCCATCGAAGAGGCCCTTGTGGCGGGCAGGGCTTTTGTCGCGTTCGACTGGATCGCCGACGCGCGTGGCTTCGACTGTCATCTGGCCGCTGCCGATGGGCGGCATGAGATGGGGAGTGTGCTGCCGTGGGCCGAAAGCCAGACGCTGCGAGCCGTCGCCCCACTCGCCGGTCACTGGCGCGTGATCCGCGACGGCGAATGCATCCACGAGGCCGACGGCCACGAGCTCAGCCTGCCCGTGGCCAAGCCGGGCAACCATCGCGTCGAACTCTCGCTGGACGTCGCCGGCGAGCCGCATCTGTGGGTGCTCGGCAACCCGTTCTATCTCCGCTCACGCTGAGCGCACGGCGGGGCAGGCCGCATGCAGGATCTCGACCGGATGGAGGGCCGTGCGTCCGGTGCCGTCCTTGATCTGATGGCGGCAGCTCGTGCCAGGAGCCGCGATCACCGTTTCCGCTTCCGCCTGACGGACCGCCGGGAAGAGCACCATCTCGCCGATCTGCATCGAGAGCTCGTAGTGCCGCCGTTCGTAGCCAAACGAGCCGGCCATGCCACAGCAGCCCGAGGGAATCGCCTCCACCGTATGGCCCGCGGGAAGCCCCAGCAGCTGCAGCGTTGGCTCCAGTGAGGCAAGCGCCTTCTGGTGGCAGTGGCCGTGCACGAGGATGCGGCGCGGCGTGGTGTCAAAGTCGTCGGCGGTGAGCGTGCCGGCGGCCATCTCGCGGGCCAAAAACTCGTCAATCAGCAGACAGTTGGCGGCCAGCCTGCGGGCGGCAGGCTCCAGTCGCTCGGGCACGAGGTCGGGCACCTCATCGCGGAAGCCAAGGATCGCCGATGGCTCGATCCCCACCAGCGGCACGTCGTCGCTGACAACCGGGCCGAGCAGCTCGAG
>CALCGM010000695.1 GCA_937900985.1 uncultured Planctomycetaceae bacterium
GATGTGCTGTTTTCCGTTGTGAACCATGAAGGTCAGGCCGACAAACTCTGGCACGATCGTGCACGACCGCGACCAGGTCTTAATCGGGTCGCGAGCACCGCTCGAGAGCTGGGCCTCGGCCTTCTCATACACCCGCGGATCTACGTAAGGGCCTTTTTTTGAACTGCGTCCCATCGCGAACTCGTTCCTGTCTCTCGTTTCGGCTGCAGACCCAGGCCTGCGTTGCTCCACTAACGCAGCTTGAGCTGCCCATACCGCTTGCTCTTGCGACGCCGCACGATCGCGGCACCGGATGGCTTCCGGGGCTTCCGAGTGCTGCCGCCCTTAGCGCTCTTCCCGGTGGGGCTCACCGGATGACGACCACCCTTGTTGCGGCCTTCACCACCACCATGCGGGTGATCAATCGGATTCATCGCCGTGCCGCGAACATGGGGCTTGATGCCCATCCAACGCTTGCGGCCAGCCTTTCCGAGCACCACGTTCATATGTTCGCTGTTGCCAAGCTGCCCCATCGTGGCACGACAGGCTGCTGGAACCCGCCGAATCTCTCCGGAAGGCAGCGTCAGCTGTGCCCACCCCGCCTCGCGAGCAAGCAGGACGGCGCTAGAACCCGCCGAACGACACATCCGTCCGCCGCGGCCGGGCTGCAGCTCCACGTTGTGGACCGATGAGCCGAGCGGAATCGACGAAAGCGGGAGGCAGTTGCCCACTTCGGGCGGCGCCGTTGGCCCACTCATCACCGTGGCCCCGGCCTCCAGGCCGTCCGCTGCGAGGATAAACCGCTTCTCGCCGTCGGCATAGAAGATCAACGCCACACGACACGTGCGGTTGGGGTCGTACTGAATCGAGTTGACCTTGCCGGGGATGCCGTCTTTGTTGCGACGGAAGTCGATCAGCCGGTAGTGCTGCTTGTGTCCGCCACCGCGGTGCCGCACCGTGATCTTGCCCTGGTTGTTCCGGCCACCGGTCTTCTTCTTGCGAAGACGGAGCTTCTTCGGAACCTCACTGCCTGGCGTCAGGTCGGCAAAGTCAGACACGCTGGCGTTGCGACGGCCTGCACTGGTCGGCTTGTAGGTGCGTATACCCATCTGTTTCGTCCGAACCTAAAAGAGATCGATCTTGAAGTCGGGCTTCAGCGTCACAACCGCTTTCTTCCACGACTTGCCCTGGACGTGGCCATGCCGCGTGCGACGGACCTTGCCCACCCTGTTTTGAACGGCGACCTTCTCAACCTGAACGCTGAAAAGCTCCTCCACAGCGCGACGGACATCGGCCTTGCCGGCCTCCGCAGCGATCTGAAAGGAATACGCGTTGTGCCGCGTGGCCTTATGAACACCCTTCTCCGTCACCAGCGGCCTCAGGATGACCTGATGCGGCGCGAGACGAGGATTGACTGCCGGCGGCGGCGGAACTGGTTTACCCATCACTTCACTCCTGCGACTCACCAGCTTGATCAACAGCACCAGCCTCAGACGCACCCGCGGCCCGCGTCGCCACCGTCTTGCGGAACGCGTCGATCGCAGCCGTCGTCATCACGATCTTCTTGGGAGAGAGAATCGCGTGGGCATTGAGATCGGCGACAGGCCGAACAGAAACACCCTCGATATTCCGCGCACTCTTCCAGAGATTCTCGCAGTGGCTCTCCGCCGACACGAGAACGGTGTTTTGAGCGAGACCGAGCGCCGACAGCACACCGGCCATCTGCGACGTCTTCGGAGCCTCAAAGGACAGCCCCTCGACCAGGCAGATTTCGCCATCGGCGAGCCTGGCGGCCAAGGCCATCCGCGTCGCGGCCTGCAACGCCTTCCGAGGCATCCGCCAGCCAAAGTCGCGAGGACGCTTCGCAAAGATGTGGCCACCACCACGGCGAGTACCGCTGCGACGCGCACCTGCCCGAGCGTTGCCCGTCCCCTTCTGGCGATACAGCTTTCGGGTGGAGCCGGCGACTTCACCACGGGTCTTCGTGCGGAACGTGCCCTGACGAAGATTCGCCTGATACATCACCACGGCATCGTGCAGCAGCTGACGATTGATCGTTGGAGCCAGTTCGGCGGGGTCGATCTCGTAACTGCCGACCTCTTTACCAGCCATGTCATAGACGGCGAGCTTCACTTCTTACCACCACCCTTCTTTCCGACGGGAGCAGCCGCGGCCGGCCGCCCCAGCATGTTGGTCTGTCGCACGACGACATAGGACCCATTCGGCCCCGGCACGGCCCCGCGAACCACGAGCAGATTCCGCTCAGGATCAATGCGGACCAGCTTCAGATTCCGCATCGTGGATCGCTCGGCACCGAAGCGACCGGCCATCCGCTTGCCACGAAACGTGCGAGCGGGAGAGGTGTTTTGGCCGGTACCGCCCTGATGGCGGTGGACCTTCTTGACACCGTGGCTGGCACGCTGGCCCTTAAAGCCGTGCCGCTTCATCACACCGGCGGTGCCGCGGCCCTTGCTGGTGCCAATCACATCGACCGAATCAACGCCGTCGAACAGGCCGACGGTCAGCACCTGGCCAACCTCAAGCCCCTCAGCGGAGCCGCGAAACTCTTTCACAAACCGCTTCGGCTCACAGTCGGCCTTGGGAAGCAGTTCGACACCGGCTTCACGCCGCCGTTTCGAACGCTTGCTGTCGAGAACAGCCACCTGGCCGCGACCCGAACGGCTCACAAGCCGACGCGGGCGGTCACGAAAACCGACCTGCACGGCCTCATAGCCGTCCCGCTCGAGCGAGCGGAGAAGAAGAACCGAACAAGGCCCAGCTTCGATGACCGTGACAGGAATCACTGTTCCGTCCGCATCGAAGACCTGCGTCATCCCGACCTTTCGGCCCAGCAAGCCTTTCCAACCTGTCGACTGCGGAACTGTCATTGTCTTTGTTTCTCCTGAACAGCACCGCCGCCACCAGCACCCTGAAGGACGCCGGCGACACCGCCACTGCGATCACGCTCGAAGCCGTCGGCTTGGGGAGCACCCTGCGACCCGCAGGGCCTTACCTCAACGCCTTCCAAGCATGCCTTTCGGACTCCTGAGAAGCTTCGTTGTGCTTGATTTCTTTTACCACCACCAACGGCACGACCGGCAGCACCCGCCGCCAGGCCGAAGCCTGCATCAACCCCGCATCAGCGGGCCGACGCCTTAATCTTGATATCAACCCCCGCGGGCAGGCTCAGCTTGTTGAGCGCCTCAATCGTTTTCGCGGTTGCCTGGATGATGTCAACCACCCGTTTGTGCGTGCGGATTTCGTACTGCTGACGAGCCTTCTTGTCGACATGAGGGCCCGAAAGCACGGTGTACCGCTCGATCCGCGTCGGCAGCGGAATTGGGCCATGCACCTCGGAGTTGGTCCGCTTGGCCGTGTCCACGATCTCGGCAGCACTCTGGTCGAGAATGCTGTGGTCGTAGGCCTCCATACGGATCCGAATAAGTTCCTGCGTCGAACCTGTAGCTGCCACGACCGCACTCCGAAAACGAAAAACCGAACCGGCACACGACACCCAACGAGACCGCGAGGCCCACGTCGCCACACCGAACGGCCATCGCTGGCCAGAAAGAGGAGCTTTCGCGACTGCGGGACGCCCTGAGCGGGCAGTCCATCGCTGAAAACTCTTTCCACACAGGCTGCTTCGGCAAAAACCGTGCTGCCACGCGTGATTCAGGGTCCCGAAATCTACGACCCGGCGAATCCACTGTCAACAGCCCCCGCTGGAAGCCGCACACAAGGCGGGGGAGACGGCCGCTGAAGCGGGCACTCAGACATAGGCTTCGGCCGTTTCTGCCGGCGCCGGCCCATATTTCAGTGGCGCCATCGTAAAGCTCGCGCGGCCCTGACTCACGCTTCGCACCGCAGCCGAGTAGCCGAACATGCTCGCCAGCGGAGCTTCTGCGGTCAGCACATTGACCCCGCCACGGATTTCGGTGTTGGTGATGATCGCCCGTCGCTGCTGGAGATCGTTGATCACGTCGCCCAAATGCTCCTCCGGCACGCTCACCTCCACCTTCATCAGCGGCTCAAGCAGCACGCTGCCAGCCGATTCCAGCATCACATCGACCGCGTCGGCCGCGGCAATCCGGATCGCCACATCGGAGGGCAGCGGATCCGGCAGGGGGCTCTCCCGCAGCGTGAGCGTCACGCCCCACAGCGGACAGCCCTTGAGTCCCCCCCGCTCCACGCTCTCCGACAGCGACTGCACCATCGTGGCGGCGATCTCAGCCTCGGCTTCGGCCTCGGGAAACCAGCCCTGCACGACCCGCACCGGCGTCTGCTCGTCGGTCGGCTCCGCCTCGACGCAGACGGTGGCCACCAGGGTCTGACCAGCGACCTGGCGATTGGATTCTCCGGTTGCCCGCACCCGTTTTCCCAGCGTTTCCTTGTAGCTGACGCGAGGCTTGTGCACCCGGCAGTTGAGGTTGAAATCCCGCTGCAACCGGTGCCGGATCACCTCCAGGTGGAGCTCTCCCATGCCGGAAATCAGGGTTTGGCCGGTGTCTTCGCTCTCCACCGCCCGAAACGTTGGATCCTGCCGTTTGAGCATCTCGAGCACCTCGGAGAGCTTCTTTCGCTCCAGGCTCGTCTCCGGCTCGATGGCCATGGAAATGACCGTTTCAGGAAACTCGATCGTTTCCAGCACGATCGGGCTCCCCGCATCGCACAGCGTATCGCCGGTGACGCTCACCCGCGGGCCGATCACCCCCACGATGTCGCCGGCGGTCGCCTCGGGGATCTGCTCGCGGCGATCCGCCTGCACATGCCACAACTGGGCGATGTTCTCCTTTTTCTGCCGCTCCGGATTCCAGGCCCGGCTGCCCGCCTTGAGTGTCCCGGAGTAGATCCGCACGAAGGCAAGATCCCCATGCTTGTCGGCAATAATCTTGAAAACGAGGCCGCAAAACGGCCCCGCAGGATCGGCCGCCCGGCTGATCGTGACGGGCTCTTTCTTCGCAGGATCGAGGCCCTCAACCGGCGGCACATCGGCAGGGCTCGGCAGATACCAGGCCACCGCGTCGAGCACGGGCTGAATGCCGATGCAGTCGAGGGCTGAGCCGGCGAGCACCGGCACCACCTGCCGAGACAGGGTGCCCTCGCGAATCACGCGGCGGGCAAGCTCCAGGGGAATCGGCTCCTCGGCAAGGGCGAGCTCCGCCACCTCGTCGGAGAGGTCAAACAGGGCGGTGACCAGCTTTTCCCGCCACTCGTCAGCCTCGTCCTGCATCTCCAGCGGAATCTCCGACCGCACCACGTCGGTCAGGGAGGCCTCGCCAGCCCCCACGTCTTCCTTTTTCGGAAACGTCAGCATCTCCATGGCGACCAGGTCGATCAGGCCACGAAAGGGGTTTCCCACGTGCGGCGGACCAGATCCGACAGGAATCTGCAGCACCAGCGGCTGGGCTTTGAGTCGCTGCTCAATCTGGCCGACGGTTCCCGCAAAATCCGCACCTTCGCGGTCGAGTTTGTTGATCAGCGCGATTCGCGGCACGCCATAGCGATCGGCCTGCCGCCAGACTGTCTCGCTCTGGGCCTCGACGCCCTCTCGCGCCGAAAACACGACGACCGCTCCATCGAGCACCCGCAGGCTTCGCTCCACCTCCGCGGTGAAATCGACGTGCCCGGGGGTGTCGATCAGGTTGACCGTCACCTCCTTCCACTGGAACGTGACGGCGGCGGAGTAGATCGTGATCCCCCGCTGCTGCTCTTCCGGGTCGAAGTCGGTGACGGTGGTGCCGCGGTCGACATCCCCCAGCCGATGGCTCGTCTTGGTGAAATAGAGCATCCGCTCGGTGAGCGTCGTCTTGCCGGCGTCGATGTGGGCCACGATGC
>CALCGM010000696.1 GCA_937900985.1 uncultured Planctomycetaceae bacterium
CGATACTTGTGCGTCCAGGGATCAGCGGCTCCGGTGAGCGTGCCATACGACTCGTCAAAGCCATAGGCGTTGGGGCCCCACTCGGGCCTGGAGCCGAGATGCCATTTCCCCACCTGAAACGTCGCGTAGCCGAGCGACTTCAGGCTGCTCGCGAGCGTGACCGTTCCTGGCGGGAGCGCCCGGCGATTGCTCGGCCCCAGGGCATGCGGCCCAAACCGTCCCGGCTGACGGCCGCTGAGCAGCGCGGCTCTCGTCGGCGTGCACTGCGGCTGAACGTAGAAGCGATCGAGCTCCACCCCCTCCCGCACGAGGCGATCCAGGTTGGGGGTTTTGCCAAAGCCACCATGCCAGCCCACGTCGCTCCAGCCGAGGTCGTCTGCCACGATTAACAGAATGTTGGGCCGCGCGGGCCGCTCTGCCACAGCACGTCCCACCCCAACGCTGAGAGCGACAACAACGACCGCAGCCCACGCGAGGCTTTTTCGGATGACGCTCTGCATACAGTGCTCCTTCTTGGAAACGGGCTTGAGAGGGGGCTCGGGCTTTTCCGAAGAATCCGCGTAGTATAGTCGCCGACCTGCAGGACTCTCGGCATCCAGAGACTGCGAAATCGTCGCCTGCCTGCAGCGTGTTGCTATGGACCCGATCCCCCTCAAGCTCGCGATCATCGCCTCTGGAGGCATCTTCGCGCAGTGGGTCGCCTGGCGGCTGCGGCTGCCAGCCATTGTGCTGCTGCTGATCACCGGCTTCGTGCTCGGCCCCGTCACGGGCTACATCAATCCGGCTGAAGACTTCGGAGACATCTACCGGCCCGTGGTGTCGATGGCCGTGGCGGTGATCCTGTTTGAGGGTGGCCTGACCCTCAACCTGGCCAGCATCCGCGAGACGTCGAAGGCTGTCCGTCGGCTGATCCTCATAGGCGGCCCCTTGGTCTGGCTGATGACCACTATGGCCGCCAGGCTGGTGGTCGGGCTTTCGTGGCCGAGTTCGCTCGTGCTGGGGGCGATCCTCGTCGTCACCGGCCCGACCGTTGTGATGCCGCTCTTGCGACAAACCCAGCTGGCCTCACGCCCCGCAGCGTTGCTTCGCTGGGAAGCGATCGTCAACGACGCCGTCGGCGCGCTCTTCGCGGTCGTCGCGTTTGAAAGTTTTCTCGTGATGCACGGGTCGCACGAGCCGCTCAGGCTCGTCGTCTCGCTGCTGTTGGCAGCCGCGGTGGCGATCGGCGGAGGCTCTGCCGCTGGCAGCGGCATCATCTGGGCCTTCACCCGCGGCTACGTGCCGGAATACCTCAAAGCGCCGCTGCTGCTCGCAACCGTGCTGGCCGCCCACGCCCTGACCAACATGATTCTGGAGGAAGCCGGCCTGCTCACGGTAACCGTGATGGGGATCCGGCTGGCCAACTCGCGGATCGCCAGCCTGGCGGAACTGCGGCGATTTAAGGAAACCATCACCATCCTGCTGGTGTCGGGGCTGTTCCTCCTGCTGACTGCCGCCCTCGACACCGAGGCGATCCGGTCGCTCGACCTGCGGGCGGCTGGGTTTGTGCTGCTCGTGATGTTTCTGATCCGTCCAGTGGCGGTTTTCCTCGCCACGGCAGGCACCGGCGTGAAGCCGGCGGAGCAGCTGTTTGTTGGCTGGATCGCCCCCCGGGGCGTGGTCGCGGTGGCGGTCAGCGGCCTGTTTGCAGTGGCGCTGGCCGACAATGGCGTGGCCGATGGGGCTGAGATTGTGCCGATCGTGTTTGCGGTGGTGGTCGCCACCGTGTTTGCCCACGGCTTCACCCTCGTGCCGCTTGCCAGCTGGCTCGGGCTGACCACGGCTGCCAAGCCGGGGGTGCTCTTCGTGGGAGGGTCGGCGGTGACCACATCGCTGGCAAAGGTGCTCAAGGAGCATGGCGTGCCCGTGCTTGTCGCCGACACCGAGTGGGGCGGGATTCGCGAGCCGCGGCTGGCCGACATCCCGGTCTACTTTGGTGAGATTCTCTCCGAGGATGCCCACGACACGGTCGACGCCAAGCGGTTCGCCGCGGTGATCGCCGCCACACCCAACGACGCCTACAACACCCTCGTCTGCACCGACCTCGGCCCGGAAGTGGGCCGCAGCACTGTGTTTGAGATCCGCAGCGGCCCTCGGCCCTCGGAGCGACAGTCGCTCAACTTCACCCTCGGCGGCCGCCCGCTCACCCGCGACCCGGAGATGCGGCTGCTCGACTTTCAGCTCGATCAGGCTCTCGGCTGGGGCTTTCAGGCCACCCGTCTGACCGATGCGTTTCGCTTTGCGGCCTATCAGGAAAGCCGGGCTCCCGAAACGCGGATCATCCTCTGGAAGAAGCCTTCGGGCCGGCTGGTGTTTTT
Organism: uncultured Planctomycetaceae bacterium; assembly: GCA_937900985.1. Classification (GTDB taxonomy): domain Bacteria; phylum Planctomycetota; class Planctomycetia; order Pirellulales; family UBA1268; genus M30B53. The sequence continues at coordinate 2,358 of CALCGM010000696.1, forward strand.
CACCTCCACCAAGGGTGGCAATCCCGAGCCGGGCGACGTGATCGTGTCGTTTGCCCCACCCCGCCCCGAGAAAAACGCCACCAGCACCGTGCGGCTCACCGAGAAGCCTGACAGCGACGCGCCGCTGCCGCCGGAGTGAGGCTTCCCTACTGCCCTGCGGAGGCCGCAGCGGCGTCGGTCTCAATCAGCGTGGGCTCGCCAAACACCGTGCGGGTGTCGCCCATCTCGTTCATCCAGGCCTCGAGCTGGCTCCGCAACCGCTTGACCCGCTCGCGGTGCTCCGGAGCTTCAGCGAGATTTGTCAGCTGCCAGGGATCCTGGCTGACATCGTAGAGCTCCTCCCCGGGCCGCCGCTGATAGGCCTCAACCCGCTGCCGTGCGGCCCCGTCGACCTTGGCCGACGCCAGCCAGCTCTGCCAGTAGCCGCTATCGGCCGGGTGGCCCGTAACGTGGCTGGTGAAGAGAAACTCCGGGTGCAGATTCCAGATGTAGTGCCAGCCGTCGGCCGTTAGCACCGACCGTGTCGGGTAGACATTCTTGTTTCCATCACCGCTGTGCGTGGTGAAGATCACCTCTCGGTGCGTGGCCGCCTCGCCGAGCAGCACAGGCAGAAAGGATGAGCCATCGAGGCCTTCCGGCGGTGGGGCACCAGCCACATCAAGCAGCGTGGGCAGGATGTCGATCCACGACACCATCGCCTCGGTGCGGGTGCCGGGCTCGACGCGGCCAGGCCAGGCAACGATCAGCGGCGTGTGGATGCCATCCTGGTAGAGGTTCCACTTGGCAAACGGCCACTGGGCTCCGTGGTCGCTGGTGTGCAGAAAGAACGTGTCGTTTCCCAGCACCTCCCGCGCCGCGTCGTACACCAGGCCGAGTTCGCGATCCATGGCGGCAATCGCTGCCACGTAGCGGCTTCGCCAGGCACGGGTGGTTGGGTTATCGACATGCGTCGGCGGGATGACCAATGAGTCGGGGTCTACGCCCTCGGGCAGGTCTGGCCAGGGCACGTGCGGCCAGTTGGTTCCCACAAACAGGCACAGCGGCTTCTTGCTCTTCCGCTGCTGAAGCCACTCGACAGCTTTCGGAATGGCGATGTCTTCGTGATAGGTGAAATGGCGGGCGATATCGAAGCCGTATTCCGGGGTTTGCTTGTAGTGGCCGACCTTGCCAAACGACACCACCTGATAGCCACGTTCCTGAAAATAGGCCGGCAGTTTCTTGATGTCGGCTTGGGGGCGGGAGTGGTTTGCCTCGGCGGCGTTGCGGGCTGGAAAGAGCCCGGTCAGCAAGGCGGCACGGCTGGGGGCACACGACGGCGAGGCGACGTAGGCCCGGTTGAAAACCATCCCGGCGGCCGCCAGCCGGTCCATGTTGGGGGTCTGGATGTCGGGCGAGCCATACACCGAACAGTCGCGAAGGGTGTGGTCGTCAGAGAGAAACACCACAATGTCCGGCGGCGCGGCGGGAGCTGGCGACGGCAGCAAACCGGTCACCAGGAAAACGCCCCAGAGCAGCCCCCAGCCGCGGCGATTGGTGGTGATGTGTCGTGCCATGCCCGTCCCTCCATTCCCGAGAAATCTGCTGAGACGCCGATTGCCCTTGTGACGGAGTGGCATCCCTTGAGACCGACCACCATACCGCGGCCACCCCGCCGATCCCATCGGCGGCAGCGGGCCTCGTCAGCAGCCTCCGCCACGATCCCAGTTGCCAGGCCGACGGAAGTGCGGTAGTGTTCGTTGAATCGAACGTGATGAAGGTGGTGAAGGATTTCCTGTGACCACCGCGATCGCCATCTCTCGTAGCGGCTGTGTTTCACACGCTCTGCCACAGGCCCATCAGCCCGGCGGATGCCCAGCGTGAAACCCTTCTTGCCCGGCAGGCAGTGATCCATCGCTGGGATCTCTTCGTGGTCTGTCGTTGTTGACACATCCGATCCCGCCTTCGATCTGCCTGCCTTGCGGTCTGCCACACCACCGGTGTGTCGGCCGTGTGGCCACATGAAAGTTGTTTTGTGACCGCTTCACCCGAAATGAATGCCTCCTCGTCAAACCCGTCTTCCCCCCGCACGCCAAAGCGCCGCTTCCGCAAGAAGTTTTCCGGCAGCCGCCCGCACCGCAGCGGCCAGGGCTCCCCGTCGATTCCGTCGGCAGCCGAGCAGGAAGCCCCCGTGCCGAGCGGACCGCCGAAGCTCGCTGAAGGCTTTGCCCACCTGGGGCTCGCCGAATGCCTGCTGCGGAGCCTGGGCGACGAAGGCTACGACACCCCCACCCCGATTCAGTCCAAGGCGATTCCGCATGTCGTGCAGGGCCGCGACCTGTTTGGCTGCGCCCAAACCGGCACCGGCAAGACGGCGGCCTTCGCGCTGCCGTTGATTCACCGAATGCTTGAGAACCACGCGGAGATCAAGCCTCGTCGCTGCCGCACCCTCGTGCTCGCTCCGACCCGCGAACTGGCTGCCCAGATCCACGAGAGCTTCCGCAGCTACGGCCGGCACGCACGGCTGCGAACGGCCGTGATCTACGGTGGCGTCGGCCAGCACAAGCAGGCCCGCGACATGATGAAGGGTGTGGATGTGCTCGTGGCCACGCCGGGCCGCCTGCTCGACCTGATCGGGCAGCGGCTCGTCGACATCCGCGGTGTTGAGTTTTTCGTGCTCGACGAAGCCGATCGCATGCTCGACATGGGCTTCATTCACGACATCCGGAAGGTGGTGGGGATGCTGCCGGAAGAGCGACAGACGCTCTTCTTCTCAGCGACCCTGCCAGCCGAGATCCGCTCGTTTGCCGACTCGATGCTCCGCGATCCGCTGGAGGTGAAGACCGCCCCCCAGGCAACGCCGGCGGAAACGGTTGCCCAGTCGGTGATCTTTGTGCCCAAGGCAGAGAAGAAGACGACGCTGATCGATCTGCTTCGCAAAGAGGCAAACGGACGGGTGATCGTGTTCTCCCGCACCAAGCACGGCGCCGACAAGCTGCAGCGCGACCTCACCAAGGCCGGCCTCGTGGCAGCCGCCATCCATGGCGACAAGTCGCAGGCCCAGCGGGAGCGTGCCCTGGCAGCGTTTAAGTCCAATCGGCCGCCGGTGCTCGTGGCCACCGACATTGCCGCCCGCGGAATCGACGTCGACGACGTGGCGTATGTCATCAACTACGACCTGCCCATCGAGCCGGAAACCTACGTGCACCGCATCGGCCGCTCTGGCCGGGCAGGCCAATCCGGAACCGCAATCAGCCTGTGCGACACCGAAGAGCTGTCGAAGCTGGTCGCCATCGAGCGGCTGCTCAAGCGGGAGCTCACCAGCCGCAACCAGCGGCCCGCCGCGGCCTCACCGCCGGCTCGCGGGCCCGGCCGCCGCGGACCTCCAGGCCAGGCCAACGGCAAACGCCGCGGCCCCCCGCCCCGCGCCTTCGCCCGGTCGAAGAAGCCCCGCACCGCCGACGCCGCCCCCAACCCGCACCGCTGGTCCAAGCCCCGCAACTCAACCAGCAGCTAAGCGGCCCTCCAGCAGCCTCCAGCACGCCAGCTGCATCCGCCGCAGGTGAAACGCACTCCTCCAGAACGGGACGGGTCCGCGGGTGCCGAAGGCACCTCGGCGACGCCGAGGCCGCTCCGCGGCCCGTGGACCCGTCCCGCTTGCGGGTCCCGCAACTCAACCAGCAGCTAAGCGGCCCTCCAGCAGCCTCCAGCACGCCAGCTGCATCCGCGGCAGGTGAAACGCACTCTTCCAGAGGCCACCCTTAAGCCTGCTGGCCAAGCTTCCATCGCGGTGCAGGTAGCCAAACCATTCGCCGTGGTCGGGGTCGGCGAAGTGGTGGTGGGCCCAGGCGTGAACCTCGCGGTGCATGCGTGCATAGCGAGGATCACCGGTTAGTTTCCAGGCGTAGAGCGTGGCGATGATCGCCTCGTTGTGCGGCCACCAAAACTTCATGTCGTGCCAGTATTCCTGCACCGGCAGGCCGCGGACATCGACAAATGAGAGCAGCCCCCCGTGCTCGGTGTCCCAGCCGCGGGCCCACATCCAGTCGAGGATCTGGGTGCCGAGGGCGGTGAGCTCGGGGAGTCCACCACGATGCTGCGACTCCTTGAGGAGAAACCAGGCAGCCTCGATGGCATGGCCCGGGTTGAGCAGCCGGCCATCGACGTGGTCGAGAAGGCTGCCGTCTGGGGCGACGGTTTCCAGCACACACTCGAGTTCCGGATGCACGAAGTCGCTGCAAATCTCGTCGATGCAGCAGTCGATCAGGGCGGTCAGCTCGGTGGTGTC
>CALCGM010000697.1 GCA_937900985.1 uncultured Planctomycetaceae bacterium
GTCTGCGAAAAGCTCTACAGCTGCTTTCCTGACTCGCTCGAGGGCGACCTCACCCGGATCAAGTCCGTCGTGGTCAGCCGAGAAACCTGCAGCCGGATCAGCGACGCGCTCGGGCTCGTGGAGTTTTTGGTGGTGGGGAAAGGGCTGATGATCGACAGCGTGGTGCCCACGTCGGTGCTCTCCGACATGTTTGAATCGCTGGTTGCTGCGGTCTATCTCGACGGCGGCATGGATCCAGCGCGGAGGCTAATCGAGCGGTTCATGGATCAGGAGATCGTGAACGTCGCCGCCGGCACGCGGGGCCTCAACCACAAGAGCCTGCTCCAGCAGGTCTCCCAGCGGGATTTTGGCATCACGCCCACCTACAGCGTGGTCGACGAGCAGGGCCCCGACCACAACAAGACCTTTCAGGTGCTGGCCCGCATCGGCAAGCGAACCTACCCGCCCGCCTGGGGCCGCAATAAGAAGGAAGCCGAGCAGCGGGCAGCGGCCCTGGCGCTCGCCGAGCTTGGCCACGCCCACGAGGCGATCTCCAGCACGGGCGTGGTAGACGAGGCCGAGTAGGGCTTCCGGCAGTGCACTGGCAACAGAGGCCCATGGCATCTATCGTTTCGGCTTGACTCTTTCTTTCAGGACGATCGGGAAACCGCGTGAAACAGCCCCGTCAGGCTCGCAGCATCGCCTCCACGAACCGAATGCTCGACTCCGCAGAGATGCTCTTTGCGGAAGGGGGCGCCGACGCAATGACGGTCGAGGCGGTGATCGAGCGGGCCGGCACGTCGGCCGGTGCCTTCTACGCCCGCTTCGGTGATCGCGACGGCCTGCTGCAGGCCCTGCACGACCGCTTCCTCGCCACGCTCCATGAGCTGGTGGGCGGCATCGCGCTCAAAGGGATGATGCAGCCATCGCTGGCTGAGGCGGTGAGCGTGATGGTCAGCGGCAGCCTCCAGGTGGCCAACGAGCACAGCCGTTCGCTCGCCTTTTTTGTGCTCTTCAAGGCCAGCGATGAGCGGCTGCGGCTGCAGGGCATCGCAGCGAACCAGGGATTTGCGGAGGCGTTTCGCCAGGTGACGCTGCACCACCAGGCGGAGATTCGGCACCCCAAGCCGGCACAGGCGATCGATGTCGCCTTTCGCATGCTCCACGCGATGCTCGTGCAGGCGGTGATGTTTCGAGCGAAAGATCTCACCGGGCGGCCCATGGCCGACACGTCGCTCGCCCAGCAGGTCAGCCGCGGCCTGATCGCCTACCTGACCGCCACCGACGCCTAGCCGATCGGTGGAGAAGCTCGACGCTCACGCTGCGGGCTCACACCGGCTCACGCTGCCCACACCTCCAGCCGGCTGCCCGAGCCGATGCCCACGGCGGCCGCTCTGCGAGAGAGCTCCTCCAGGGCCCGCTGGCCGGTTGAGCCGAGGTCGACCGTCCAGCCGTTGACATAGAGATCGACGTGCTGCCTCAGCACATGGTCGTCAAACTCCTGGGCGTGGGCCCGCATGGTCGGCAGGGCGACGGCGGGGTCGGCCAGGGCCAGCTGCAGCGAGTCGTGGATCACCGCCTGCACCGCCGCAATCACCTCCGCCGGCAGCCGACGGCTCGCCACGATGCCGCCGAGGGGCAGCGGGCAGCCGGTTGCCTGCTCCCACCGCTCGCCGAGGTCTTCCACGCAGGCGAGGCCCTGCTGCTGCCAGGTGAAGCGGCCTTCATGAATGCACACACCGAAGTCGGCGGTGCCAGCCTGCAGCCGCGGCATGATGTCGGAGAACACAACGTGCTCGATTGCCGTGGTCTGGGGATGGAAGAGTCGAAAGAGCAGGGCGGCGGTGGTCTTGGCTCCCGGGCAGAGCGTGAGCTGATCGAGCCGCTCCGGCTGCGTGCCGGGCTTGGCCGCCAGGAGCAGCGGGCCCACGCCAAAGCCGAGCGCTGAGCCGCTGGGCAGCACCACCACCTCGCCGGCCATGTCGAGGGCGGCGTGGAAGCTCACCTTGCAGACGTCGGCGGCCCCGGCGGCACACCGCTGGTTGAGCTCGTCGATGTCGAGCAGGTCGACCTGAAAGTCGAGCCCCCGCCAGTCGACCGCCCGCGTGAGCAGGCCGTGGAAGGCGAAGGTGTCGTTGGGGCAGGTCGAAATCGCCAGGCGGATCGGGGCTGTCATCAGGTCTCCTTGAGGAGCTGGCGGGCTGCGATGCCCGCGGCGGCCAGCGCTGCGGGAATCTTCCATGAGCTGACCTCGCGGTTGCCTGCCTGGTTGGAGATGCCGCGGATGATCGTCAGCGGAACCCCCGCCATCCGGCAGGCGGCCGCCACGCCAAAGCCTTCCATGTCTTCGGCAACCGCAGCGGGAAAGAGCCGGCGGCGGTGGGCGGCCTCCGCGTGGCACGCCGACGCGGCGCAGACGGTCAGCAGCTGGCCAGCTTGCTCGCCGGCGGTCAATGCCGCCGCAGCGGTCGCCTCGCTGCATCGCACCACATCCCCCACAGCCTCGGCCGCATCCGGCGGATCGCCCGGCCACTGCGGCCAGCCCAGCTCGCCGGCGGTGACGAAGCTGGCCCCTTCGCCCGCGCCGATGCCGTGGCAGGCCACCTCGCGAAACTGGTAGGCCCTGCCGATCGCAAGGTCGGGATCGAGCGCCCCGGCGATGCCCACGAGCAGCACCCGCTCTGGCCGTGCGGCGGCGAGCAGGCTCGCGGTGCGGGCTGCCGCAGCCACCGGTCCAAAGCCGCACAGCTCCAGGCGGCTGCCGGCGCGCAGGGCATCGTGCAGCGGCTCACGCAGCTGCCGTCGCTCAAGTTCGGTGGGAATCAGAAGCAGGGTTTTCATGGGGTGCGGTCGTTGAGCCGGTCGGGGGCGGCTCGCCTGCCGTGGCGATCGCCTCCCCAATCGTTGACCGCCGGCCCGCGGGCGACAACTCAGGCCCCGCCGCCCCCGGCGTTTCCCGCCCGTTGCGGCCTCACTCCCGTCTCATCAGACGCTCATGCTTTCCTGGGCTGCCTCCCAGGCATCCCCAAGGCTATGATTCGCCCCACCTTTCGTGAGCGGACTCCGCTCTGAGCGGCCCTGCGGGCCGCCGCAACGCGAAAGACCTTCAAATCGGAGACCTGGATGCTCGCGTGGGTGCTGCACAAAAACGATGCCACGGACTACGAAAACAGCCGTCTGCTCGAAGAGGCTGCCGAGATGGGCATCGAGCTGCGACTGGTGCGGCCCTCCGACGTCGACCTGCTCGTGACCTGCAAAGGACGCACGAGCGTTCGCGTGGCAGGGGCCGAGACGCCGCTTCCGGATGTGTTTCTGCCGCGAACTGGCAGCGGCACGCACTATTTTGCCCTGGCGGTCTGCCGACACATCGAGCGGCTCGGCGTGCTCACGCTCAACCGCGCCGAGGCGATCGAGTGCGTGAAAGACAAGCTCTTCTGCCATCAGGTGCTCACCGCCAGCAACCTGCCGGTGCCCGACACGATGCTCGCCAAGCATCCGATCGATGTCGACCTCGTGGAGCAGGCCATCGGCTTTCCCTGCGTGGTCAAGCCGCTCACCGGCAGCCACGGCAAGGGCATCTTCATGGCCGACAGCAAGGAAGGCTTCCGGGATGTGATGGAGTTTGTTTCCTCCTCAGCCCCCTCGGCCAACCTGATCATTCAGCAGTTCATCTCGGCGGCCCCAGGCCGCGACCTGCGGGTGTTTGTGGTGGGCGGCCGGCCGATCGCCTGCATGCAGCGGATCGCCACCGACGGCGGCTTCAAAACCAACTTCAGCCGCGGGGCGGTGGTGGAGTCGTTTGCGATGACCGACGAGATCGAATGGCTCAGCACCGAGGCCAGCCGCGCCGTCGGCCTCGATATCGCCGGCGTCGACCTGCTGTTTGACGAGGGAGGCCACTTCCGCATCTGCGAGGTCAACTCCGCCCCGCAGTTTCGCGGCATGGAGAGCCTGGGCGAGGTCAACGTCGCCCGCCAGATCCTCCAGTTCTGCAGCATCCGGCTGGGATCGCAGCCCCTCGCCGCCCACGCGGGCCTCACCGCTGGCGGTGCAGCTCCGGCTTGACGCAGGCGGCGACCTCGGGGCTGTTGGTAAACGGATCGCCGAGAAACTCAGTCAGCCGGGCGAGCACCGGCTGCGGATCGGCGACAAGCGCAGGGAAGTCGACTTCCAGCAGATCCACCCGGTCGCTCTTGGCGAGCACCTCCCGGATCTGGCGGCTGTGGTGTTCCTGGGTCTGGATCAGGTGGTCTTTCTCCGAGCGGGGCTGCTTGCCCTGCCGGGCGAGCATCGCCCACTGCGAATCGACCACCTGGGAGACCGGCCGCAGCATGTAGATGATCTTGTAGCGGTGCTTGCCCGGCAGCGACGGCAGCAGGGCCGAGATCACCTTCACCGCCCGGCCCGCGGCCTGCTCGAGGATCCGCGGATCCTTGGGGAGCTGCTTGATCGCCTCCCACTCGTGGTAGCCCTCGGGATTGTCGTCGTCGGCCAGCCGCTTGCCGTCGGTCATCGGCGGGATCCCGCCAGCCGCGAGGATCTGCATCATCAGCGACGTGCCCGAGCGGGGCAGCCCCGAGACGAGCACGAAGTCGAGCGGCTCGATCGCGTCATACTCGGCCTTGCGGCGGTCGAGCTCGGCCTGCCGCAGGCGGTCTTGCTCGGCTCGTTCGGCCTTGCGGAGCTCGGCCTCGCGGCGAACCGCCTCCCGCTCGGCCTGCTGCCGCTCCGCGGCGGCATCCCGCTCGAGCCAGGCCTGGGCCTCGGCGGCGGCGGCCTTCTCCGGCTCGCCGAGGCGGCGATAGACGCGGGCAAGCATCCGATAGCCCCGCAGAAACCGCGGGCTCAGGGCGAGGCAGTTTTCCAGCGGCCGCACGGCCTGCTCCCAGTCGCCGAGCTGCGCGAGCGCCAGGCCGAGGAGAAAGTGGCCCAGCGGAGTGCCGTATTGCAGCCCGATCGCCTCGAGGGCCGCGTCGCGGGCCTTGGCCGGCTCGTCGCGGCGGAGGTGCACGCGGGCGAGCGTGAGCAAGGCCTGCGGGTTGTGCGGATCGGCGGCGAGCACCTTGGCGGCCGCGGCCTCGGCGTCGCTCCACCGCCGCAGGGCCAAGTAGCTCTGGGCGAGCATCAGCAGGAGCTGGATGTCGGCTGAATCCCGCTCCTGCACCCGCTCGAGCGCCGCCACCGCCTCGGCGTAGTCCTCTCGCTGGATCGCGATCGAGGCCTTGATCAGCTCGGCCGGCCCGCTCGCCGTGAAGCCCTCGAGGGCCCGGTTGACGGTCGCCTCGGCCTCCTCGAGCAGGCCGAGGGCGAACTGGCAGCGGGCGAGCACCTGGGCGAAGTCGGTCCGCGCGGGAACCTCGTGGAAGCAGGCCTCCAGCAGCGGCAGGGCCATCGCATAACGGCCGGCATACATCGCCGCCCGGGCCATGTTCCAGTTGTTTTCGCGGTCGGTGC
>CALCGM010000698.1 GCA_937900985.1 uncultured Planctomycetaceae bacterium
CGTCGCGATGGCCCGGGTCAGCGACGTTGCCGGCGATCGAGAGCTGCTTGTTGGCCGGGCCGATTGAGCCGGCAACGAAGCGAGGCTTCTCGGGGGTGGAATAGGCATCAGCCGCTTCACGAGCGAGTGTGGCTGCCGTCAGGTTCAGTTCGCGGACCAGGCCTTCGAGGCCGAAGTCCGCCATCGCCACCGACGTGCCACCAAAGGTGTTGGTCTCGACGATGTCGCTGCCGGCAGCGAGATACGACTCGTGGATGCCACGGATCGCATCCCCCTGGGAGAGCGTGAGGATGTCGATGTTGTTTTTCAGATCCTTGCCGTGATCGCGGAACCGCTCGCCGCGAAATCCCGCCTCGTCAAAGCCGAGCGAGTGCACCATGGTGCCCATCGCGCCGTCGAGGATGAGGATCCGCTTCGTCAGCAGGTCACGAAACAGGTCGCTGCGGCTGGAGGCGGAGGCGGGGGTGGCAGAGCCGGGGTTTTGGGCAGACAAGGCAGTGTCCGTTGACGCGGGGAACGGCTGGTTTTCTCTCAATCCTCCCATGATAGGCAGATCGCCATGCGGGGCCTACAGCGGCGGTTGCGGCCCGTGAAGCCGCGGGGCGGGAGCAATCCGGAGGAGGCTGGGAGGGAATGACGGCAGCACATGCCGGCCCTCAAGTGGATCGGCCGCAGGCGACGACGGTTGAGCAGAAGCCGGCTGCTGGTGAACCTGCCAGCTCCGCCACCCACAAGCCTGTTGGATGCCCGCGATGCGGACCCTTGCCCGCTTTCCCTGCTTTGAACAGTCGCCGCCGCCCGCAGCTGCGATGCCGCTGCCGGAGGAGTCGACGGCCGTCGCGCCTGTTGAGCAAGACGATGGCGGCCCCAGCTGCGAGGACAGCAGTGTGATCTCCGTGCGGGAGCCGCTGGCGGTGCGGCTGAGCCGCATCGTCTCGCCGCGGCGGCGGGGCCTCCGCCAGGCCCACGCGGGATGGGGATCGATCGGGTTTTTGGCGATGATCGCCGCTGGCATCTGGGCAGTCGCGTGGTGGCAGGACCATCAGGCTGCCGAGCAAGCAGGCGATGCAGCGGCTCCGCAGGTCGCTGCGGTGCCGATGGACGTGTCTGAGCCGATTGTTCGCTGACGAGATATCGCATCACGGGAGGGCCTTCGCGGCACCGAGACCATGGATCTCCTCGACCGAGCCTTCGTGCAGCAGCCTGCCCTGCCCTGCCCTGTCGCAGCCTCTGCCGACGAGGCACCCCTGCACGCAGAGCTCCTGTCGAATCCGCCGTCGCCGGCTGCACTGCCGTCGGCCGATCCGCTTGAGCCGCTCTGGGATGGGCTGGCCGAATCGGTTGCAGACACCACCTGGCCTGGCCGCAGTGTGATTGCCGTCACCGCTGCCGAACGCGGCGTCGGCGCGTCGACGATTGCCGTGGGGCTCGCCCGGGCTCTCGATCGCCGCGGCCAGCGGGTCGCCGTGCTGCATGGATCGCCGCTGCATGCGAGCTACCACGAAGATCTCCTCGAGCTGGCCGCGGAGCACGACCTGGTGATCGTTGATCCTGGCCCTTGGTTTGGGCCGGGACGCCTCCGACGGGATCGGCTTGCTCGCCTCAGCCAGGGCTGCCAGGCCGCGATCGTGGTCCGCCGTGATGGCACGGCTCCCATGCCTGGGGTTGCTGCGGCGTTTGAGGCGGTGGGGCTCGCCTGCCTCGGCGAGGTACTCACGTTTTGTCCACCGGAGCGGATGCGGCCTGCCGCCTGAGATCGCCGTGAACACGGAGCTGTTGTCGCCCGACGAACCGCCGCTTGTGGCTGCCCAGCAGGCGGCGATCGCGCGGCTCCGCGATGCGATCCGTCGCGGTGGCCTGGCGGTGCTTTGCGGTCCGGCAGGCAGCGGGAAGACGATGCTGCTTGCGCGGCTGGCGAGCGAGCAGGCCGCCGTGGCGGGCAGGCCATGCGGTCCGTTCCCGCTGCGGCAGCTCGTCGAGGAGCCTGACCACCGGCCGCAGCGGGTGGCGTTGATCGACGACGCCCATGCCGCCCTCGATGCCGCCGAACTGAGGCGGGTGGTCGATAGGCTTGAGCGGCACGCCGAGTCGACTGCCATCGTGCTCGCTGGTGAGGGACGGCTGCTCACGCTGCTGGCGCGGCAGCCTGATCTCGAGCAACGGGTGCGGCTGCGAGCAGTTGTGCGGGCCTGGAGTGAATCGGAAACGCTGTCGCTGCTCACCGCGGCGCTGCCGGCGGTGATGGACCGCGGCGAGGGGCCACAGCTGGCCAGCCGGATACACGAGCTTGCCGCGGGGATTCCCCGGCAGGTCGTGAGGCTGATCGACACGGTGGGCATGGTGCTCGCCGCAGAGCCGGGGCACGACCTCTCGGTCGATGACCTGGAAACCTT
>CALCGM010000699.1 GCA_937900985.1 uncultured Planctomycetaceae bacterium
GCAGTCCGAAATCAGCTCCTGCCCCCGGTTTTCCCGGCTCTCAGTGATCGTTCATGGTCGCTGAGTGGTCGTTCGTCATTTTGGCGAACTGGGCAAGCGAGGGTTGGGGCTACCATCTCGCCCACGGCGGCTGCAGGGTTGCACGTCGCCCCTGCGGAAATCATTCAAGACAGCACCTCCGTCAGCGAAGGAATCGCTCATGACAGCACTCACCTTTCGTCGCTCGCTTCGCCACGCTTCTCGTGGCTGCGTTCGACCATTCGCCATGCCGGCCGTCGTGGCCTGGCTGGCTGGCTTCGGCGTGCTGGCCGTGCCAGGGATCAGCTCGGCCGAGCTGATCACGGTCACCGGCACGATCACGGTCGATGCCGACGACGGGGCGTCGTTCAAGGCGGGCGACACGTTCGGCTACAGCTTCACCTTCAACGACGCCGACGGCCGCCATTGAGTGCCGTTGGCCTGCGGGGTGGGATCGGCGATGACGGCTGCCGTGGGCATGGGGCGAGCAGCCGCGGGAGCCGTCACGACCGCGTACACTGCGGAAATGATCGGTCGGGCGGCCGCCTGCGGCCGAAGACGTGTGCTCCCCTCGAGGCTCGGCATGGCTTCCCGCGTTGCATTGCATCAGGCTGTTGGCTCTGGCCGCACCGAACGTGAGCAGCGGGGAGTGAACGGCGGGCCTCCGCTGGCTGCGGTTGCTGCCGATGCCGAGCGCGACCAAGCGGAAGATCGCTGGATCTTCTGGGCATCACAGGCCACGCTCTTCAGCCTGATGACCGCGGGCAGCATGGCCATGGTTCTCACGCTGGGCGACGGGCTGTTTCCACCGGGCACAGGCGGGCTCGGGCTGATCGTCGCTCGCATGACAGGCTTTGCGGTGCTCTTCGGGATCCTGGCCTGGGTCTACACGCGGCGGTGGTTTCAGAGGCTCAGCGGCTGGGCCTTCGGCGCGGGCGTGGTCGGGGCCTGCATCGCGATGACGCTCCTCGACATGGCGGTGTTTCCGCTGGTGATCCGCCGAATCATGCCGTGGGCCGAGGTGATCTTCGAGCGGTATCCTGTGCCGCTGACTGTCAATCGCTTCACCTTCTGCCTGATCTGGAGCACGCTGTTTTTCGTGCTCCGGCAGCGGGCCGATTTTCGTGCGGCCCGGCGGCAGGCGAAGGGGGCCCGGCTCGAGGCGACCTCGGCCCTGCTCGCCCTGCGAACGAGCGAGCTCGAGCGACTCAGCCAGCAGATCGAGCCGCACTTTCTCTTTAATGCCTTGAGCGCTGTGCTCGCCTGCCGGCACGACCCCGACGGGGTGGAGGCGGTGACCACGGCACTGAGCGACTACCTGCGATTCAGCCTCGCCCGGGGAGCCGAGCCCGAGCCCCTCGCCCAAGAACTCGACGCGATCGAACAGCTGCTCTCGATCCACGAGGCCCGCTTCCGCGACACGCTCAGCTGCAGCGTGGCGGCGAGCCTGGCAGCCCGGCGGCAGCTGGTGCCGCCGCTGGTGCTCGCGCCGCTACTCGACAACGCCCTCAAGTATGGCGGTCGGACGAGCCCGCTGCCGCGGCGGGTGGCCGTCGAGGCCGCCCTGGAGACAGCAGGGCTCGTGATCACGGTCGCCAACAGCGGCCGCTGGATCGAGCCGGGAGCCACCCCCGGCACGGGCCTGGCCAACCTCCGGCGGCGGCTCGAGCTGCTCGGCATTTCCTATCAGCTCGACGTTCATGAGGCCGACGGCCTGGTCACCGCCCGGCTCGTGCTGCCGGCGGAGGCCGACACCGGCCTGCGGCCCGGCGGCGAGGCCGAGACCGCCGCGACGGTGCACGTCGAGCTGGTCGACGCCGCCGCAGACCCTGCCGCGAACGGGGAGGAGCAGGATGGCTGAGAGGCTCTCGCTGCCGGAGAATCCGCCGCCGCTGCGGGTGGTGCTCGTTGACGACGAGCCGGCGGCGAGCTGCTGGCTGGCCGATCTGCTCGGTCGCCATGAGCATGTGGAAATCGTCGGCCGGGCGGTCGATGCCGACGCAGCGGAGCGGCTGATCCGCGAGCTCGCGCCCGACGTGGTCTTCGTCGACATCGAGATGCCCGGCCGCGACGGGCTGGCGGTGGTCGACCGGCTCGACGGGAACACCCGGGGCGTGGTGGTGACCGCCTTCGAACAGTATGCCGTGGAGGCCTTCGACACCGCCGCGGTCGACTACCTGCTCAAGCCGGTGACCGCCGCCCGGCTGACCCGCACGCTCGCCCGACTGGCCTGGTCGGGCGGCCGGAACCACGTTGATGCCGCGGCCGCATCCGTCGCGCAGGCAGGGCCATCAAGCGACGAGACGATTCTGCCTGTGCAGGCGATCGGGGCGACGGCGGTGATCACCCTGGGGGAGGTCCTCTGGATCGAGGCGGCTGAAAACACGTCGCGGGTGCATCGCGCTCACGAGCCACCGCTGTTTGTCCGCAAGTCGCTTGCCGACTGGGAGGAAACGCTGCCCGCAGCTGACTTCTTGCGGGTCAGCCGTTCGGTGATCCTCAGGCTCGATCGGATTGAGGGCATCCGCTGGAACTGGCAGCAGGGCACGCAGCTGAGCTTCCGCGGCAGTCAGGACACCCTCACGATCGGCCGCTCCGCCACCCGGCGGCTCAAGGACAGGCTGGAAGCGTGACAGCCAAAGAAGGGAGC
>CALCGM010000700.1 GCA_937900985.1 uncultured Planctomycetaceae bacterium
ATGAGAGGAGACAGGGCGATGATGACGTGTGGCATGCGGGGGTGGTGGATTGCGGCAATCGCGATGGGCATCGGAGGGGTTGGCCTCAGTGCGGCCGAGCCGCGGCCCAACGTGGTAGTGATCCTGGCCGACGACCTCGGCTTCTCCGACATCGGCTGCTACGGCGGTGAGGTGGCAACACCCAACCTCGACAGCCTCGCTGCCGGAGGCGTGCGGTTCACGCAGGCCTACAACACCGCCCGCTGCTGGCCGAGCCGCGCGGCGCTCCTCACAGGCTTCTATGCCCAGTCGGTGGGCCGCGATGCGCTGCCTGCCACCGCAGAAGCGCCCGCCCTCAAAGGGGGCGGTCGCTCCGGCCGGCCCGCCTGGTCGCCACTGCTTGCCGAGATGCTTGGAGACGCCGGCTACCGCTGCTACCACTCCGGCAAATGGCACATCGACGGCGATCCGCGGCAGCAGGGCTTCGATCATTCCTTCGACGCCCTTGGCCGTGGGCAGAGCAACTTCTTCGACCATGAGGGTGTGCGGGAAGATGGTGAGCCGATTGAGGCCGCAGACGACTTCTACATCACCGACGCAATCGGGGATCATGCGGTTCGTTGCCTGACGGACCATGCCGCCACCCATGCCGATGCCCCGTTCTTCCACTACATCGCCTTCACCTCGCCCCACTTCCCGCTGCACGCGCCGCAGGAGGCAATCGACCGCTACCGCGAGGTCTACCGTGAAGGCTGGGAGAAGGCCCGGCAGGTCCGCTACGACTGGCTGCGTGGCCACGGCTTTGTGACGAGCCCACTCTCCGCGGTGGAGCGGGATCTCGGCCCGCCCTATGCCTTCGACGATGTGCTGCCCACGGTCGGGCCGCAGGAGGTCAATCGACCGCTGCCGTGGGGCAGCCTGACGGCCCAGCAGCAGGCCTTTCAGGCGATGAAGATGGCGATCCACGCCGCGATGGTCGACGTGATGGACCGGCAGATCGGCCAGGTGCTCGACCAGCTGCGGGCAATGGACGCGCTCGACAACACGCTTGTGATCTTTGCCAGCGACAACGGCGCGTCGGCGGAGATGATGATCCGTGGCGAGGGCCACGACCCGGCCGCTGCCCCAGGCTCACGGAAAACCTTTCTCTGCCTCGGCCCTGGCTGGTCGACGACTGCCAACACGCCATTTCGGCGACACAAGACCTGGACCCACGAAGGAGGCATCGCCACGCCACTGATTGTGCACTGGCCGGCAGGCCTGCAGGCGTCGGGCGAGCTGCGGCATGCCATGGTGCATCTGGTCGATGTCACGCCCACGGTGCTCGAGCTGG
Source organism: uncultured Planctomycetaceae bacterium (assembly GCA_937900985.1). GTDB lineage: Bacteria > Planctomycetota > Planctomycetia > Pirellulales > UBA1268 > M30B53. Next base: position 1,313 of record CALCGM010000700.1, read on the forward strand.
CAGGCGTTGAGCCACCCGCGGCGTATGGCGGTGTGGCGATGCCTGCGATGCAGGGGCGAAGTTTTTCCGCGGCGCTCGCTGACGACGCTCCGGTGCATGAGCAGCTCTGGTGGTGCCATGATGGGCACCGTGCGGTGCGGGTGGGCGATCACAAGCTCGTGGCAGCCAAGGACGGGCCCTGGGAGCTCTACGACCTCGCCCACGACCGCTGCGAGACGACCGACCTCGCGGCCGAGATGCCCGAGCGGGTGAGCGAGCTGGAGGCCGCCTGGAGCAGGATTGCGGAAGAGTGTCGAAAGCTGGCCACCGATCCAGATCCGGCGGGGTCGTCGGAGAGCGAGGGCGACCGTGGGTGAGGCGGACGTCGCAGCGGCCTCGTTGCCTGTGCTGCGGCCCTGCGGGCTCGAGCAGGTGCCTGCGATCCGGGAGATCTTCAACGAGGTGATCCTCACCTCGACCGCCCTGTTTGAATACGAGCCGCGGTCGCTCGAAACAGTGACAGCCTGGCTGGAGGCCAAGCAGGCCGCGGGCCTTCCCGTGCTCGGCTGCTTCGACGGCGAGCCGCAGCGGCTGGTCGGCTTCGCAAGCTACGGCCCGTTTCGCCCCTTTGCGGCGTATCGGCTGACGGTCGAGCACTCGGTGTATGTGCATGCCGAGCATCGCGGCCGCGGCGTTGGCCGGGCATTGCTCGAGGCGATCATCGCCGAGGCGAAAGGGCACGGGCTGCACCTGATGGTCGCTGGCATCGAGTCGACCAACCGTGCGAGCATCGAACTCCACAGGCAGTTTGGCTTCCGCCACGCCGGCACGATCCATGAAGCGGGCCGCAAGTTTGATCGCTGGCTCGATCTCGACTTTTACGAGAAACGGCTCTCGGTCGATCCGCCGCCACCTGCCTCAGGCAGCTGAACCGATCGCCCTAGCGTTTGCGGCCTGTTTTTCCGTTGCCGCTGGCGGCGCGGCCGTTGCGATGCACACCGTTGCTGCGGCCTGGGCTGGAGTCGTGCTGGCGGAGCAAGACGCTCAGCACCCGTGCCCGCCGACGGGCGTCGTTCTGCAGGCTGTGGGCCACGCGGGCATCGATGTAGGCGGAGTCGCCCTCAGCAAGCTTCTCGGTGGTCTCACCGTAGGTCAGCAGCACGTCACCCTCGAGCACATGCAGGAACCGCTCCCCGGCGTTGCTCATCGGCATCGCTTCACCGCGGCCCTTGGAAAGATGCAGCACGGTGGTGTCCATCTCACGGCCCCGCCAGGCCTCCGAGAGATACTCGATGCTCTGGCTGGCCTTGCCGTTTTTGGATCCCTCAAGGCGGCCATCACCGCTTCTCGTGATCACCAGCTGCGGCCGGGCCAGCAGGCCATCGACCAGATCCTCAACCCCACACTCAAGCACCTGCGCCAGCCGCACGAGGCCCTCGAGGGAAGGGGTCAGCAGCCCGTTTTCCAGTTTGGACAGCCAGCTGACCGTGAAGTCGGTTCGCGTGACGACGTCTTCAAGTGTGTAGCCGCGGAGCTGTCGCAGCGCCTTGGCCTTCCGTCCGAGATCGACGGTGTTGACTCCGTTGTGCATGAAACCCCAACTCGCAGAGGAAGCGTGTG
>CALCGM010000701.1 GCA_937900985.1 uncultured Planctomycetaceae bacterium
TCTCAGCCGACTTCAACGAGGAGCGGAGCCTGATCGCGGTCTTGGTGGTCACGGTGGCGGTGGTGCTCACGCTCTGGCTGGATGCCCTCGATCCGGTGCTCAAGTCGATTGGGGCGGTGAAGCCGAAGATGAACCCGACGTTTTACGCGAGTATCTTTGGGCTGTTTACGCTGATCTACGTGTTTGTCTGGATCCGGTCGTATTTCGATTACTGGATTTTCCGGCCGACAGAAGTGGTCCACCGCACCGGGTTTTTCCCCAAGATGAAGCGTTACTCCACCGAGGCGATGCGGTGGCAGAAAGAGGTGCCGGATGTGCTCGAGCGTCTGCTTGCCTCATCCGGACGCCTGGTGATGTCGACGCCCCAGGAAACGCATCCGATCATCATCGAGCATGTGCTGGGCATCAGCACCAAAGACGATCAGATCAGCCGGCTGCTCGGCGTCCGGCGAGTGGTGACGGAGTCGGGCAGCTGATGCTTCAAACGCGTCGTGCGGTTTTCGGCTCCGTTCTTGCAACGCTGCTTGCCGGCGTGGCCTGCCTGGCAGCGGAGCCCATCGATCCATCGCTGCTTCGCGATCCCGCCGCCACGATCCAGTGGACGTCGCCCACAGCGGTCGTGATCGGCTCGTCGTTTCGGCCGGATGAGCCGACGGTGTTTGAGGAGATCGATGCAGCGACGGGCCAGCGGCGTCCGCTCTCCGACGAGGCGATCGCCCAGGCCGCGATTCGTCGGCCGGAGTCGCGGCCGCTGCGGTCACGCACCAACGGCCCCGACACCTCGATTGTGTTTCGCAATCTCCGCACGGCGGCGGTGGACCTCTTCTGGATCGACCAGGGCGGCAGGCGGCATGCCTACGGCGCGGTGGCTCCCGGAGACACCCGCAGCCAGCACACCTTTGCCGGCCATGCCTGGATGGTGGGGACGGCAGGGCGGCCGCTGGGATGGATCCGCGGCGAGCGGCGGCCGATCGAGGTGCTGATCGACGAGCAGCTGCCGCTGGAGCAGCCGCGAGAGCCCGCGGAGCGTGCTGCCGCCGAGGCCTCGCCTCCCCTGCCGGAGGCCGCGGCTGGGCTCGCCGGCCCGCCCCGCTGGTCGCCTGACGGCAGCCATGTGGTTGTCTGGGAGGTCTCCCCGGCCCAGGAGCATCCGGTGCATCTGGTGGAGAGCACGCCCGACGACCGGGTTGAGCCGCGGCTGAAAACCCTCGACTACCTCAAGCCGGGCGACAGGATCGAGCAGCGGTGGCCGCGGCTGTTCACCAAGGATGGCAGGGAGATCCCGGTCAGCCGCGAGCTGTTTCCCAATCCCTGGTCGATCGACCGCCTTCGCTGGGCCGACGACGGCAGCTTCTTCACTGTGCTCTACAACCAGCGGGGCCATCAGCTGCTCCGGCTGGTGGCGATCGACACGGCCACGGGAGCAGCTCGGACGGTCGTCGAGGAGGCGTCGGAGACCTTTGTCGACTACGCCCACAAGACCTGGATGCACTGGCTGTCCGACGCAGAGCTCGTGTGGATGAGCGAGCGGGATGGCTTCAATCACCTCTTCCTCGTCGACGTGGCCTCAGGCAGCCTGCGGCAGCTCACCGAAGGCCCGTGGATGGTTCGCGAGGTGCAGCGGGTTGATGAGACGCTGCGGGAAATGACCCTCAGCGTGCTGGGCATCAACGCGGGCGAGGATCCCTACCACACGCATGTCGTGCGGCTGAGCATCGACAGCGGAGAGCTTGTCCGGCTCACCGAGGGCAACGGCAGCCACGAGCTCGAGTGGAGCCCCGACCGCCGCTGGTATGTCGACAGCTACGCACGGGTGGACCTGCCGCCGGTGCACGAGCTTCGGAAGGCGGATGATGGCAGCCTCGTCTGCGAGCTTGGCCGGGCCGACGCCTCGGAGCTGCTCGCCCGTGGCTGGGTGATGCCAGAGCGGTTTGTGGCCAAGGGCCGCGACGGAGCCACCGACATCTATGGCGTGATCTATCGGCCGCGGGGCACGGCGGGCGACGCCCAGCCGCGGCCCGTGGTGGAGCAGATCTATGCTGGCCCCCACGGCTTCCACGTGCCGGTGGGGTTTGCCGTCAGCCACGGCCAGCAGAAGTTCACCGACGAAGGCTTTGTGCTTGTGCGGATCGACGGCATGGGCACCAACTGGCGGGGCAAGGCCTTCCATGATGTCTGCTGGAAGAACCTTCGCGATGCCGGCTTCCCCGACCGGGTCGCCTGGCTGAAGGCTGCAGCAGCCGAGCGACCGTGGATGGACTTGCAGCGGGTTGGCATCTTCGGCGGCAGCGCCGGCGGTCAAAACGCCCTGCGAGGCCTGCTCGACTTTCCCGAGATCTACACCGTGGGGGTGGCCGACTGCGGCTGCCACGACAACCGCATGGACAAGGTCTGGTGGAACGAACTCTGGATGGGCTGGCCGGTCGACGAAGCCTATGAGCGAAGTTCCAACGTGGTCGATGCCCACACGCTCACGGGGGAGCTGATGCTGATCGTGGGCGAACTCGATACCAACGTCGATCCGTCGAGCACGCTGCAGGTTTCGGCCGCCCTCGTCAAGGCGGGCAAAGACCACGAGCTCGTCGTGATCCCAGGCGCCGGCCACGGTGCCGCCGAAACCCCCTACGGCTCGATGAAGCGGCTCAGTTTCCTGAAGCGGCATCTGCAGCCTGAGCCCCTGCACGACTAACCTGCCACCGCAGCCGCTGCCAGGCTGTCAGCTACCGAATCGCCGCCTTCTCGATCTCATCAAGGGCTGTCTCCGCAGCGGAAAGGCTCTTGCCGGCAAGCCGCGTGCGCCACGCTGTTGCTCCGGTCTGCTCGGAGCGGAGTGCGTGGCGATACAGCCAGAGCGACGCCGCGATGCCGACGACGCCCACGATCAGCGACGGGATCAGCGAGTTTGGGTGGAGCACAGGGTCGAAGCCAATCGCCACCGCGACGGGTATCCAGAGCAGCCACCAGGCAAAGCCGATCACGGGGGCGAATCTCAGATACCCCCGGCGGACGCTGCTGAGCATGCTGCGGATCTGCTCAACCGGCGCGGAGGTGTCGACGCGGCTGATCTTCGTGCAGACGTTGGCGGCGGAGCCGATCAGGAGCAGGCCATAGGCATGGAGCAACAGCCCACTGGCCAGCCGATGCGGCAGGTGGGTGTTTGGAGCCCAGCACCAGGCGCCCAGGGCCACAAACAGGATCCCCAAGAGCAGCTGCAGCACCTGCCAGCGAAACAGCGGCCGCAGTGATGCCTGCACGCGATCCATCAGCTCGCGGCGGCTCACGAGCAGCCGCGCGGCGAGCTCCTGCTGCTGCAGGCTGGGAGCCAGCGAGGCCCCCTGAGACGTCTGGCTGCCTGCCTCGTCGAGCAGGCGTGTGACCGCATCGGCGGGCCGCTGAGTTGAGGTGATGCTCTGCACGTCCGACTTGATCTGGCTTGCCCGCTGATAGCGGTGCTGCGGCTCTGACTCAAGGGTTCGCAGCACGACATCGTCGAGCCGCACGTCCACGTGCACCTTCTGCGAGGGAGGGGCGAACCGCCCCACCGGCAGCTCACCGGTGAGCATTTCGTAGAAGACCACGCCGAGGGAGTAGATGTCGGCCCGATGGTCGACGCCATGGCTGCCCTTGAGCTGCTCAGGCGCCATATACCGCGGCGTTCCCATCACCTGATGGGTGCGGGTCAGCGGCGACGCTTCGGTGTCGGTGCCGAGGAGCCGTGAGAGCCCAAAGTCGGCGATCTTCACCGACCCGTCCTTGCCCAGCAGGATGTTTTCCGGCTTGATGTCGCGGTGAATGACCCCCTTTTCGTGGGCATACTGCAGCGCATCGCAGAGCTGGGGCACGATCATGAGGGCCTGCTCTGGCTTCAGCTGCCCCGCGGCCACAACCTCGCGGAGGGTGGTGCCGTCGACATACTCCATCAGGAAGTAGTAGGTGTCGTCGACCTTTCCAAACTCATACAGCCCCACGATGTTGGGGTGCGTGAGCCTGGCAAGGGTGCGGGCCTCCCGGGTGAATCGCAGGGCGAAACGGGCGTCGTCTGCATGCTCCTTGGGCAACACCTTGACCGCCACCCAGCGATCCAGGCCTGGCTGGCGGGCCTTGTAGACTGCCGCCATACCGCCCGCTCCGAGCAGCGCTGTGATCTGGAGGGATGGAAACCGCTGCGAGAGATCCGCGATGCTCGGTGGCTCAAAGCTGCCAGCCCGAGGCTTCGCGTCGTGCAGGGCGTCGTTGACGACATCTGCCTCTGCCTGAAACCGCTCCAGGTATTCCTGCCTGGTTGGGCTCTCGCCCCGCCGCACGCGATAGTCCCACTCCAAAACGATCAGTTCGGCGAGCAGCACGTCTCGTTCGTCGTCGGCCACACCATCGAGGAGGGATTCGATCGGCCGCGGCTCGCCCCGCT
>CALCGM010000702.1 GCA_937900985.1 uncultured Planctomycetaceae bacterium
CGCCTGCCGCAGTTCCACGTCAGTCGCCAGCGAGCGGTAGAGCCCCATAAAGATTGGGATCTGAATAAAGACGAGCACGCAGCCCGAGGCCGGGTTGTAGTTGTGCTTCTTCCAGAGCTCCTGCGTGGCCCGCGTCCGCTTCTCCGGGCTGTCTTTGTATTTCTCGGCGATTGCCTTCATTTCCGGCTGCAAGACCTGCATCTTCTGCGCGGAGAGGGCCTGCTTGCGGCTGATCGGAAACATCGCCCCGCGAACGATCACCGTCAGCAGAATGATCGCAATGCCGTAGTTGCGGACGATCAGGTGCAAGACGTGCAGGATCGCGATCAGCGGCCGGGCGACCCAGCCAAACCAGCCGTAGTAGACGAGGTCGCTCATGCTCGAGCCAGGAATGCCAAAGCTCTCGAGCAGTGCGGGCTGCTTCGGCCCGGCAAAGATCTCGTAGCGGTGGCTGACCGGGCTTCCAGCCTTCAGCTCGACCGGCCGGCTGATCAGCCGGCAGCTGACGTTGGTCAGCTTGCGGAGAGCCGGATCTTCAAACTCGCCCACCACCAGCGGCCGCACCTCGTCCAGCCGCGGCGCCTGGTCACCCTCGGCATCCGGCAGCAGGGCAGCGGCGAAGTAGAGGGCATCAACGCCCGCAAACGAGAGTGGCTTTTCGTCGAGCACGGCTGAGCCGGTGAGCTCCGCATCGTCCTCGGTGAGCGAGAGGCTGCTGATCACCTGGCTGGGCTCGCCCGCAAACCGCATGGCCACGTCGCGAACCCCCAGCGACCCCCACGAACGCGAGATCCGCGAGGCATACCACCAGCCTTCGGTGGGCAGACCGGTGGGGCCATCGAGGGCGTAGGTCACGGTGGTGCCATCGGCTTCCGCCTCCAGTGTCACGATCAGCTCGAGGTGGGCACCGCTCCCCTCGCTCGGCTCGCCGGCGAGCAGCCGATACTCCTTCACGACCGCAAGCCCACCGCCGAGCTGCCGCCGAAACCGCACGGCATCGGCATCCACCCGCTCGGCGGTCCAGTCGACCACGGCCAGCTCCTGTCCGGGAATTTCGCGGGTCTCTTCAGGCCGCCGGCGATCTCCGGCTGTGTCGACCCGCCGCTCAAGCGACAGCAGAAACGACATCGGGTCGGTCGGCTCGCCATCGGGATCGCTGGCGGGCGTGCCGAGCCGCTCCGGACGCACCACTTCCAGCGGCCGCCAGCCGAGTGTGGCCGTCAGCGTCTGCGGTGTGCCGTCGCGGACGACCTCCAGTTCGATCTCTTGGCCCGGCTTGGTCGTTTTGAGCACATCGGTGAGGCCACGCACATCGGCTGTCGCCGCCCCTGCCGCCCGCACGATCACGTCGCCCGCGGCAAGCCCCGCCACGGCCGCCGGCGTGCCCGGGCCCACGAGCCGCACGCGGCAGCCATCGGCCACGGTCTCCAAGGCCAGGTGGCCGAGGTAGCCGAAGCGGTCGTCCTGGTCATGAAAGCGTTTTCCGGCAAGTTCGATCCGCTCCACGGCTGCCCCGCGGCTCGTCAGGGTGACGAGCATGCCGGCGGGGTTGTCTGCGTCGAGCGAGCCGAGCGTCCAGCGGGATCGCTCGGCGGATGGATCGGCGGCCTCAGCGTCGGTCGCGGCTTCTGACGCCGTCGTGTCGCTGGGGGCCTCGCCTGCGGCAGCCGCGTCGGCTTCGGCATCACCGCCGGTCGCCGCATCAGCGACGGCAGCATCCTCGCCATCCCCTGCGGGCTGCTCGTCATCTCCCACGTCCGCCTGATCGCCGGCGGCGGGCTCAGCCGCTGGCTCGGGCGGTTTCGGGAAAAACGTGGCCTGGAGGACCTGGCTGCCAAAAACGATCGCCAGTGAAAGAGCGATAAAGACGATGTAGCGACGTTCCAACAGTTTTATTCCTGTTTCAGTTCACGGGCCGCGAAAGGCGGGCAACTCGCTGCAGGCTCTCAACATCGCCCACTAGCGACCCTGCAGAAGCCGATCCCCGAGAAAGTTGTCGAGATCGGAGATGGCGTGAATCTTCTTGCAGGTTTCAGCCGCTGGATAGGGTATCCGACGAAACCGCACGGTCAGGTCATTTCCCTCGCCTTCGAGGATCACGTAGCACGCTCGCACGTCACCGTCGCGTGGCTGGCCAACCGAGCCGACATTCACCATCGCCTTTGTCGGGGGCAGCGGCCGCGACCACTCCTCGTCGCCTGCCCCAATTTCAGGCGACTCAAACTGGGGATCGGGAGTGAAGACGCCCGGGATATGGGTGTGGCCCTGGAAGCAGTACTGCGGCACCAGCTCGAAGATGTGCTGCATCTTCAACGGGTTGTAGATGTCTTCCGGGAAGACGTATTCATCCAGCGGCCGGCGTGCGGAGCCGTGCACAAACAGGCACGAGCCGCTGGTGTGGGTTCGCGGCCGCTCCCCGAGAAAGTCGGTCAGCGGGTCGGGAGCGTTGCGGGCGAGCCGGTCATGCCGCTCGAGCTGCGTTCGCGTCCAGCGGATGGCCCGCTCCGCGCCGACATTGAAACCGTCCGGGTCAAACAGGGCGCCCTGATCGTGGTTGCCCAGCAGCACCATCGCGCAGCGATCCCGAACGAGGGCCGCGCACTCGCAGGGGTTGGGGCCGTAGCCGACCACATCGCCGAGGCAGAAGATTTCCTCCGCGCCCTGCTGCTCGATATCCTTCAGCACCGCCGTCAGCGCCTCAAGATTGCCGTGGATGTCGCTGATGATGGCCCGCTTCACGCTTGTCTGCAGCCCTGGAGGAAAGGTCCAGCGAGGTATCCTAGTCGGCGAAAACCCGCTGGAAAATCCCCATGCCCCTGATTCCGCCTTCCCCTGCCAGGGTGATCGCCATCGACACGAGCCGGCCCACGGGCTCCGTGGCGGCCTACAACCCGCGTCAAACGCCTGTTGCAGGCCAGCCCGCGACGGCTGCCGATGCCATCGACGACGCCGTCTTCTCAGAAACATTCGACACTCCAGCCGACCACGCCCGCCTGCTCGCCGGCGGCATCGAGCGAACCTGCCACCTGGCCGGCTGGCAGCCTCGCGAGGCCGATCTGGTGGGGGTGGTGGTGGGGCCAGGCTCGTTCACCGGGCTGCGGGTGGGGGTCACGGCCGCCAAGGTGCTGGCCTGGGCGAGCGGCTGCAGCCTGGTTGGCATCTCGGCATTTGATCTCTTGGCCCACCGCTGCGGTCGCTGGGCCGTCCACAGCTGGCCCGACGCGGAATCGCTTGAGCTGGCCTTCGATGCGGGCCGCGGTGAGGTGCACGCGGCGACGGCGGCCCGCTGCGAGTCGAGCCCCGCCGGCTGGGATGTGGCTCCTTCTCGCCTGCTCACTCGCGACGCCTGGATTGCATCCCTTGCCGCGGGGGCGATCGTGGTCAGCCCGCTGGGAAGCGATGTGTGTGCCGCTCGCGACGACCTCCGCTGCGTTCCCGAGGAGCTGTCTCGCACCACCGCTGCCGACACGGCGATGCTCGCGGTGCGGCAGGCCGCAGCCGGACGGCTGGCCGAACCGGCCACGCTCATCCCCGAATACCTGCGTCCGAGCTATGCCGAAGAGCCCCGACGTCGCTGAGAGACGGTGGGTGGCTGGGTTCGCGACAGGCAGGCGGGTACATTAGCCGCGTTCACAGTGGGCGGGGTCGGTGCGGTCGGGCGTGTGTCTGCTGCGACGGCGGCTGCTCGCGAGCCATTCGACTCCGTCACTCTGCCACGGGAATTCAGCATGCGGCCAATCACGAAGCTCCTCGTCGCCAACCGCAGTGAGATCGCCATCCGCGTGTTTCGCTCGGTGCATGAGCTGGGCATCCGCACGGTCGCGATCTACGCCCACGAAGACCGTTTCGCCCTGCACCGCTTCAAAGCCGACGAGGCCTATCTCGTGGGCCAGGCCGGCGAGCCGCTGCGAAGCTACCTCGACATCGAATCGATCATTGCCGTCGCTGTTGAGCACGGCGTCGACGGAATCCATCCCGGCTACGGCTTTCTCT
>CALCGM010000703.1 GCA_937900985.1 uncultured Planctomycetaceae bacterium
TTTGAATGGATCCTCACCCATGGGCAGCCTGTTTGCCTGGACGATCATCGCTCCCTCGCTCCTGTTGATGGCCGCTGGCCTCATCCCACGGAAATGGGCGAACGAGCACCTCGATGTGATGCGACGGCTGGCCAAAACTGCGACTGTGACGGCTGCTGGGCTGGCTGGTGTCGTCGGTGTGGTGCTGAGCCTGGCAGGGCCGATCGACGTTCCCTTGGCGGTTGTGCCCGGCCTGCCCGCGGTCAACTTCGGGGTCTATTTTGATGGCCTCGCGGCGATCATGCTGCTGCTGATCAGTTTCATCGGGGCGGTGATCTGCCGGTATGCGGTCCGCTATCTCGACGGCGATCGCGAGCAGGGGCGATTCCTCTGCTGGATGCTGTTCACGCTCGGCGCGGTGCTTCTGCTGGTCACCTCCCGCAACCTGCTCCAGTTTGCCACGGCCTGGATCGTGGCAGACCTTGGCCTCCACAAACTCCTCTCCCACCACAACGGTCGGCCCTGGGCTATCTGGGCAGCTCGGAAAAAACTCCTCATCAGTCTGCTTGGCGACTTCGTTCTTATCGCCGCATTGGCGGTGACCTTTCTCACCTTCGGCAGCTTCGACTATGCCGACGTGTTTGCTGAGGCCGTGGCCCTGCAGGAGCAGTCGACAGCCAACTCGGTGCTGGTCTCGGCCATCGGCGGCCTCTTTGTTCTCGCGGCGATGACCAAGTCGGCCCAGTTTCCGTTTCATAGCTGGCTGCCCGACACGATGGAGGCTCCCACACCGGTTTCCGCTTTGATGCACGCCGGCATCATCAACGCCGGAGGATTCCTCGTGATCCGGCTCAGTCCGCTGGTGGTGCTGTCGCCCGCCGCTCTTGGGATGCTGGCGATGATCGGCGCGATCACCGCGTTTCTCGGCGGCGTTGTGATGCTCTCGCAGACAAGCGTGAAGCGGTCGCTTGCGTTTTCGACGATCGCCCAGATGGGGTTCATGATGCTCCAGTGCGGGCTCGGCGGCTTTTCCGCGGCGCTGCTCCACATCGTCGCGCACTCGCTCTACAAGGCCCATGCCTTTCTCAGCTCAGGAAGCGTGCTGGAGCAAGCCGCCCGCACCCAGCTGACCCAGGCGCGGGCCCGCAGTGGGCGGGCGGTGCTCGTGACCGACCTCCTCGCCGTCGGCGGGGCAGCGGCAATCCTGGGGATCGCTCTTGCCTGCTTCGGAATCGAGCTCACTGAAAAACCGGGCGGGATCGTCCTCGGCTTCGTCCTGCTGTTGGCACTGAGCAATCTGCTCTCCACCTTCCTCGCCACACGCGTCTGGAAGCTGTCTGGACTCGGGATTGCGGCAGCGGTGGTGGTCGCGTTTGCCTACTTTGCGAGCTTCGAAATGATCGACAGCCTGCTGGCCGCTACGATGTCGCGGCAGCCCCTCGAGGAATCGCCCCTCGACCTGGCGGTGCATGTCGTGGCCGTGGCCAGCTTTGTGGCGATATTCATCGTGCAAAACTTCATTCAGAGCTTTTCACATCTTGCCTGGGTGCAGGTGTTTTACGTGCATGCGAACAACGGCTTTTATCTCGACATTCCCTTCCGGCGGCTGACCGGGTGGATCTACGGCCAGCCGGCGGCCGTCTCGTAGCCCGTGTCTTTCCAGGTGCCCCACCGCTGATGACCACTGTTGCGACGAGCGGCGAAGCCGCCACGACGAGGCTGACCCCAGCGGAACTGACGCCGCATCTCGCCGCCGTGGGGGCAATCGTGCCGCCGCTCTGGCCCTTGGCCGACTATGTGGCGGTCAATCCGTTCTTGGGCCTTGCTGACCGTCCCTTTCTGGTGGCCCGCCAGCTGCTGGCGGATGTTCGCGTTTGCGACATCTTGCCGACTGCCGAGTGGTTTCGGCAGCGACTGAGCACCGGGGCGATCACGGCGGCCGATCTCGATGCCGCCCTGGCCGAGTGCCGGGAGGAGCATCCTGAATGGTTTGCCAGCCTCACGGTCGAAGCCTGCAGGGCCTTGCTTGATGAAGAGCCGGCAGCGGCTGGGGCCGAACGTCGCTATCGAACCGTGTCGGAACTGGTCGACGAACGGACAGGCACCCGCTGGACCAGCCACATCGTCACCGACATCTCCCGACACTGCGCCGGCCACTTCGACCGAGGGCAGGCCAGCTGGCTGAGCCCCTGGTTAAGCCTGCCGCTCTACGAGGCCTGGCGGCAGCGGACGCAGCTGAGCCGCCGGCTCGATCAGCTTGGAATCCGTGGATTCCGTCAGCTGGTCGCAGCGCTGCCGGCCGATCCTCACGAGGCGATCCTCGATCTGCTGGCCCGGCTCGCGATTCCCAAGCCGCACGTCGAACGCTTTCTGTTGGCAGAGCTCTTCTCGGTTGCCGGCTGGGCCTCGTTTCTTCGCTACCTCGCCTGGCATGCCGAGGAGCCACCCCCGGCTGCCGACGACCTGCCGGGGCTGCTGGCGATCCGGCTAGCCTGTGATGTGGCCCTAGCTGAATCGAGCGGTCTGGCAAGCCTGCCCGAGGGACTGGTTCCGGCAGCTCCCGAGCCACCCGACCCACCGCCGGCGGTGCTGGCCCGCTACCTGATGCAGGTTGCCAGTGAGGTCCGCCATCGCCGGGGCCTGCTGGCCGACATTGCCTCGGTCAAGCAGCCAGTGGCGGCCGGCCGGCCGACGCTGCAGATGGTTTTCTGCATCGATGTTCGCAGCGAGGTGCTGCGGCGGCACCTCGAGGCCCAGAGCGAGCGAGTCGAAACCTGTGGATTTGCCGGATTTTTCGGGATGCCGCTGGAGTTTGTCCGGCTGGGCACCGCGTATGGCGCCGCCCACTGCCCGGTGCTGCTGCAGCCGGCCTTTCCGGTGTTTGAGCGTCTGCTGGGAGCCTCCGATGAGCGGATCACGGGGGCCGTCAACCACCGCAAACTGCTGAGAAAGGGCCGCAAGCTCTGGAAAGGCTTTCAGTCGTCAGCCATTTCCTGCTACAGCTTTGTGGAGTCGCTGGGGCTCGCCTATCTGCCGAAGCTTCTCACCGACTCGCTTGGGGCCACGGCCCCCGTGGCCGACCCGCGAAACGACGGCCTCACGCTCGACGAGCAGCGGCGGCTCGGCCCCGACCTGGATGGCTCGGAGGATCCCCTCCCGCTCGACCAGCGGATTGGTCTGGCCGAAGGCATGCTGCGGAACCTCGGGCTCACCGATCGGTTTGCCAGAATCGTTGCCATCTGCGGCCATGCCGCCTCGATGGTCAACAATCCCTACCGCTCGGGCTACGACTGCGGTGCCTGTGGCGGCCATTCCGGCGAGCCGAATGCCCGCGTGGCCGCCGCCATTCTCAACGACATTCAAGTCCGTGCGGCGCTGGCCGATCGGGGAATCGCGATCCCTGCCGACACCTGGTTTGTCGCGGCGGTGCACCGCACCACCACCGACGAGATTGAGTTTTTTGGTCCCACGGGCTGCCCGGCCACGCACCGCGACGAGTTTCAGAAGGTTCAGGGCTGGACCACCGCCGCTGGAACGGCAACGCGGCAGGAACGGAGCAGGCGGCTGGGGAACGCCACGGAGGCGTCGGTGCTCTTCCGAGCTCGCGACTGGGCCGAGGTGCGGCCCGAATGGGGCCTCGCGGGCAATGTCGCCTTCGTGATTGCCGATCGCAGCCGAACGGCAGGGCTCGACCTCGGTGGCCGCTCGTTCCTCCATGAGTACGCTCCGGAGAAAGATCCTGAGGGGAAGGTGCTCGAGCTGATCATGACCGCTCCGCTGGTCGTGACCAGCTGGATCGGGCTGCAGTACTTTGCCTCCGCCGTCGACAACGAGGCCTTCGGTAGCGGAAGCAAGGTCATTCACGACGTGGTGGGGCAGTTTGGCGTCCTTGAAGGCAACGGTGGCGACCTGCGGGTGGGCCTCCCCTGGCAGGCGGTTCACGACGGCACCAAGCTGCAGCATGAGCCGCTGCGGCTCACCGTCATCATTGAGGCCAGCCGGGAACGCGTTGCCGACATCCTCAATCGGCATGCAGGCGTGCGGGATCTCGTCACCCACAGCTGGCTGCGGCTCGTGGTTGAGGATGCGGGCGCGTGCTACCGCTGGACACCCACCGCCAGCTGGCAACCTCTCTGACGGGAGCTGTCGCCGCATCCCGCGGGGGAGCAAACGACTCACGAGCCGCTCATCAGCTCGATAATGGTTGAGGAAGTGCCATTGGCCGGGCTCTCCTTTCGTGGGCCGCTCGGGGTGAGCCCGGTGCCCCTGCTCGGGACGTTCGCTACGGACATCGTGTCCTCCGCTCACTGCGTGTCCTCGGCGCTTTCGCCCTCCGGGCTTCGCTTGCTTCCCCAGCCCCGCTCAGGGGCACCGGGCTCACCCCTCGCTCGGAATGTGTAGTGCGATCCGTTGACCAGTCTCGCGTGGCGGCGCTAAAGTTAACCAGTCACTGGTTAATCGTGGAGGAATGCGGAGGGTGTCATGGCGAGCATTTCAGCATTCGATGCGAAAACGCGATTTGGGGAGTTGCTCAAGCGTGTGGCGCGGGGAGAAGAAATCGTGATCACTCGGCATGACAAGCCTGTGGCCCGGATCGTGCCGGAGGATGGCTTTCGCGGGGAGCAGGGGCGTCGCGCCGTTGCGTCTCTCCTTGAGCTGCAGCAGACGATCGGCCGACGCACCAAGGAAGAACCGCTTGCCGATGCAGAGGTTCGGTCGGCGATCGAGGAGGGCCGCCGCTGACCCATGATGCCGACACGGTTTGTTGCTGACGCCTCGGTCGCCATCGCCTGGGTTCACCCTGGGCAGGCAACGGCTGCCACGCAGGCGATGCTCGAGGCGATCGCTGCTGGTGCCGTGTTTGAGGTGCCATCCCTCTGGTCACTCGAGGTGGCCAACGTGCTGCTCGTTCTCAAGCGGCGTGGGCGGATCACCGAACGCGAACGTCGGCTGGCAGCTGAGAACCTGCTCATGCTTCCGCACGTCATTGACGGTGATGGCGCGAGCGTCGCCTTCACGCGACTGACAGAGCTCGCCGCGAAGTACAGCCTCTCGGTCTACGACACGACCTACCTCGAACTTGCCATGCGGCGAGGTCTCCCGTTGGCAACGAAGGATGGCCCGCTCGGCAAAGCCGCCCGCAAGGCTCGCGTGGCGATGTGGCCGGTGGGGTGAGAACGCGACCGCCGGGGTGTGTCAACGGTGTTCGCTGAAGAAGGCGTGGGCCGCTCGGGGTGAGCCCGGTGCCCCTGCTCGAGACGTTCGCTACGGACATCGTGTCCTCCGCTCACTGCGTGTCCGCGGCGCTTTCGCCCTCCGGGCTTCGCTTGCTTCCCCAGCCCCGCTCAGGGGCACCGGGCTCACCCCTCGCTAAAGAAGGTGTAAGGACGGCCTGTCCGCCGCTTTGCGGCGGCCTGTCGCTCCTCCGGCGGAATCCGTGAGAGCAGGCCATACATCGACTGATCCACGAAGAACGTCATCGCGCGGCCGATCACGGGCGTGTCACGAAGCACGAGGTTCGGGTGCTCCGCGCGGAAGCGATGGGGATGCTGCTGGTAGTAGGCGTGCACCTCCGGCTTCCAGGAGACCCGGCCTCGAGCGGCTCAACAAGGAGATCAAGCGCCGAACGCGGGTCGCAACACTCTTCCCGAACGAGGCCTCGCTCCTGCGGCTCGCCTCCGCCGTCCTCTCCGAGATCAGCGACGACTGGGAAACCGAACGTGCCTACCTGAACATGGAAGCCAGATGGCCCACCTCTGAAAACTACGATTTACAGAAGAGGTGTTGCTTTATCACACCGTGATGGAGCAGCGTATATGCCAGCCGCACATCGATGAAGCGGCGAAAGGCAAAGCTGGATTTCGCCGCAAGTTCCCAGACGTCGTCCATCAGCTCTCGTCCGCAGGTGGCGGCTCAATACCGGCAGCGGCCACCCGGTCAGCGATCGCGAGCAGCGATTCGCCAGCGTGTCGTCACGCGAGCCGGTGAGTAAGAAGCTTGTTGACCGCTTCAGTCGTCAGCAGGCCCGCTTTAACGCAGTCGCAACGCTCACGAAGATCTTTCTTGCCGAGATCGAGCGGCTGCTGCTCGCTGCCGCAGGCGTCGCCGAGGCCGCCAACACACCGCGAGCGTCCCGCCCGCGGCTCGGCGGCGTCTCACCCGCCACCGCTTCGGGTCGGCCCTCAACCACCACGTGCACCTCCACGCGTGGGTGACCGACGGCGTCTTCGTGCCGGCTGCTGTCCATGCGGGCTGTGACGCACCGCCGACGTTCCTGCCGGCCCGGCCAGTTATCGCCGCAGACTTGGCCGCGCTCACCGAGCGGGTCCGCCGCCGCGTGATCCGGTGGTTCCGCATGCAGCGGCTGCTCGACGCCACGGCCGCTGCCGACATGCTCGCCTGGGAGAACAGCACATCGGCAAGCGGCGCGGTCCCGTGGCTGGCGGGCATGAGGCAGGCGGACAACC
>CALCGM010000704.1 GCA_937900985.1 uncultured Planctomycetaceae bacterium
CGCCCGAGTGGCGGAATTGGCAGACGCGCAAGATTCAGGTTCTTGTCCAGGCAACTGGGTGGAGGTTCAAGTCCTCTCTCGGGCATTGTGGCAGCGGCTTCGCTGCCCTCAGTGGCACAGGGGTGCTGCTGGCTTCTTTTGGCCGCCGACGTGCGGCAACGCGGCAGGCGTTTTCTGGCGGCCGCGGCTTCTCGGCGGTGTTTTTTGCCGTTTCTGGCTCTCAGCCACGCAGGCAACACGGCCGCGTTGATCCCCTTGGCCTTCACGGTAGGATTGTCTCGGGGCCGTAGCTCAGCGGTAGAGCAAGGGACTTTTAATCCTTTGGTCCAGGGTTCGAATCCCTGCGGCCCCACTTGCTCATGGCCCGTCCTTTTGCCTGAGCCGTGCGTGTGATGCGTCGTTGTGATCCGCTCGACCCGCCTGCTGTCGCCCGGTTGGCGGGTCTGTCGCTGGTGCGCCGCGTGGTCGAGGTCGACGGCCACCGCGTGGCGGCCGAGATGCATCTGCTCGAGGCTGCCGACCGGCCGCCCCGGCCGCCGGTGGTCTTTCTCCACGGTGTGCTCACCTCGAGCTGTCTGGCCAGTGAGCTGTTTGACGACCCCTCACGGGTGTCGTGGATTTCGCTCAGCCTGCCGGGCCATTTTGGCGGAGGCTTTGCGGCGGGGCTCTCGCCCGACGACATCGACGCGTCGTTTTACGTGCGGCTGATCGAGGCCGCTCTTGAGCAGCTCGTCGGTAGCCAGCAGGTCGTTCTCGTCGGCTGGTCGCTGGGGGGCTTTTCGGCCCTCGCCGTAGCGGCCACGCATCCGCAGCGGGTGGCGGCGGTCGCCAGCCTGGCCGGCTTTGCCGAGCCCCGGTTTGCCGGCGTGGTGCGGGTGATGTCGTGGATGGTGCGCCTCCCCGGGGCGGCCTCGCTTGCGCGGGTGGGCCTCTGGCTGGCGGTGCATCTGCCGCGGCTCTACTGGTTTGTGGCCCTGCTCACCGCCAGCAACTGGCGGGCCTGTCTGACCGATGAGAGCAAGGCCACGATCAACGGCGTCTGGCAACGCTACCGCTGCCACGACCCCGCCTCGCTCTCGCTCGTGCTCGCCACGCTTCCCAGGCTCAACGTCGGCGACCGGGTGCATCGCATCCGCTGCCCGGCGTGGATCGGCTCGGGCAGCCATGATCCGGTCGTTCCCGTGCGGGAAGCCCGGCGGATCGCGGCGAAGATTCCCGGAGCCACCCTCCAGGTTTACCAGGGAGCCGGCCACATGTTCTTCTGTGAGTGGCCGGGCTTTCGGGGGCACCTTGCCGCCTGGCTGCAGGATCACGTCGGAGACCTCTCGTCATGATGCACCGCATGCACCGCTTTGTGTGTGGGCTGGCCGTCGCCCTCGGCCTCCTCGGTCAGAGCCAGGCGACACCCGCCGCTCCCAACGCCGCTCCCAACATCGTGGTGATCTACGCCGACGACCTCGGCTACGGCGACATCCACTGCTACAACCCCGACCGCGGCCGGATCCCCACGCCGCACGTCGACCGGCTCGCCTCTGAGGGTATGCGGTTTACCGACGCCCATTCGTCGTCGGGAGTCTGCTCGCCCTCCCGCTACACGCTCCTCACCGGCCGCTACCACTGGCGGACGCGGCTGCAGGCGGGGATCGTGGGCACCTGGGAGCGGCCGCTGATCGCTGACGACCGGATGACGATCGGCACGCTCGCCCAGCAGCAGGGCCTGCGGACCGCCTGCATCGGCAAGTGGCATCTCGGCTGGGACTGGCCGATGTCGCCCCAGGAGCGAACGCGGATTGCCGGCTTTCAGCGTCCGCAGGCCGGCAGCGACGTCGAGCCGATCAGCGACGAGCATCGCCGCACCTGGGCGGCGGTGTTTTCACGGCCGATTGCCGGTGGCCCGTCCACGCGTGGCTTCGACAGCTACTTCGGCACCGATGTGCCGAACTGGCCGCCGTATTGCTTCATCGATCAAGACCGGACTGTCGGCATCCCCACGCAGCTGCTGCCGGCTGCCGATTTTCAAAACAACCGGGCGAGTGTGCAGGGGCCGGCGGTCGAGGGCTGGCAGCTCGAAGGCGTGTTGCCCACGCTGCGAGACCGGGCCGTGGCCTTCCTCGACGCGTGTCGCCGCGACGAGGCGAGCTTTCTGCTCTACCTCCCGCTCACCTCGCCCCACACTCCGCTGGCGGTCAACGAGCCCTGGAAGGGGGCCAGCGGCCTGGAAAACGCCTGTGCCGACCTGATCATGGAAACCGATGCGGTGGTGGGGGATGTGCTCGCCGCGCTCGACGCCAACGGCCAGGCAGGCGACACGCTGGTGGTCTTCACCAGCGACAACGGGTTTGCCCCGTATGCCGGGGCTGCGGCGCTCGAGGCCCGCGGCCACTTTCCCAGCGGCCCGCTGCGGGGCTACAAGGCCGATGCCTGGGAAGGGGGCCACCGGGTGCCCTTCGTTGTGCGGTGGCCGGGTGTGGTCGAGCCGGGAACGCAGTGCGATCAGCTCGTGCACCAGGCCGACCTGCTGGCCACCTTCGCTGACGCCCTCGGTGTCTTGCTGCCCGACGACGCCGGTGAAGACAGCGTCTCGCTGCTGCCGTTGCTGAAGGGGGCGGCGGAGCCGGTGCGGGAGGTGGCGGTGAGCTGCTCGGTCAAAGGCGTGCCGGCGGTGCGGGTGGGACCCTGGAAATACATCCCGGTGGCGGGCTCCGGCGGCTGGGCCAAGGGGGGCGATCCCGCGGAGCCGGAGCAGCTCTACAACCTCGCGGCCGACATCGGTGAGACCAAGAATCTGGCAGCAGCTGAGCCCGGGCGGGTCGAGGAAGCCAAGGCGGCCCTGGCTGCGGTCATCGAGGCTGGCCGCAGCACGCCGGGCAGGCCGCAGGCCAACGACGTGCCGGTGAAGATGCTCACGCAGGCGTCAGCTCGGCCAGCGGGCGAGTGAGCACGTCGCCGGCCGCCCAGCCGGCCTCGCGGAGGTCGCGGATGGCCAGGCTTGCGGTGCGTTTGGCGAGCCGCTGGCCTGAGGCGTCGCAGACGAGCGGCTGGTGGCAGAAGGCAGGAGGCTGCCAGCCGAGCGCCTCGTAGAGCAGCAGCTGACGGGCCGTACTGGTGAGCAGGTCGGCCCCGCGGACCACCTCGGCGATCTCCATTGCCTGATCGTCGGCCACGCAGGCGAGCTCGTAGGCGGCCAGGTCGTCGCGTCGCCAGACGACGAAGTCGCCAAAGTCGACCCCGGCCGTGCGGACGACATGGCCACAGGCCGCGTCGTGGAAGCGGATTTTGCGGCCGTCGGAAACGCGGAACCGCCAGGGAACGCCCCCCGGGGCTGACGCCCGCTCCCACGAGGCGGGTCGCAGGGCCGTCGGGAAGATCGGCTCGCCGGGCTCGCCATGCGTGGGCTCGTGGGGGGCGACGGCGGCGGCCTCCACGTCGCGGCGGGAGTGGGGCGAGGGATAGATCGCCCCCGCCGCCTCCAGCCGCTGCCAGGCCTCGAGATACCAGGCCGACCGCTCGCTCTGCCGGTAGGGGCCGTGCGGCCCGCCAACATCTGGGCCCTCCGTCCACCTCAGGCCCAGCCAGGCTAGGTCTTCAGCCGCTGCCTCAACGAAGGCGTCGCGGCAGCGGGGGCCGTCGAGGTCGTCGATGCGGAGCACGAGGCCGGCCGTGCCCGCCCGCTGAGCCGCCGCTGCGAAGGTGCGGGCGTGGCCCACATGCAGCAGGCCGGTGGGCGTGGGGGCCAGCCGTCCGCGGCGACCGGGGGAACACGCGTCGCTCACCACAGCCACCAGGCCCCGGTGGCGACGACGTAGAGGCCGAGCGCGAGGTTGGTGGCGGCGTGGGTGGTGATCGCGTCGATCGGCCGACGGGTGGCGGCCGCCACGCCCGAGACGATCCCAAACCAGCCGGCAGCGGCGATCGCTTCGCCCGGGTGGGTGAGCACCGCGTAGGCCGTGCAGGCGATCACCGAGGCTGTGGTCAGCGTGCCAAACCGCACCTCCCAAAACCGCTCGCTGACGACGTATCGCATGAGAAACCCGCGGAGAAAGAGCTCTTCGGCGATCGGCACCACGAGCACGAGCCCGGTGAACCGCACAGCCAGAAAGGCCCAGCCGCCGGTTTCCCCGAGAAAGGGCCGAAATGGATCGAAGGCGGCCCGCGAGCCCATCTCGGCCCAGCCCGCCTCCCGCTGCAGCGCCGCCAGCACGATCCAGGGGATCACCAGGGCAGCCCCCAGCAGCGGCGGCCACCAGCTCGGTCGGCCGAGCCAGGGCAGCACGTCGCGGGCCACAACGGCCAGGGCGACCAGGCTGGCCACGATTCGCAGTGTGTAGACGAACGGATAATCGCCCTCGCCAAGCCCCAGCCAGTTGGCAGGCTCGCCGGAGGTCGGCTCAAACGCACCAAACAGCAGAAACACCACCAGCGGCAGCAGGCAGGCCAGAAACGGCCGCGTGGGCCCGTGGTTGAGCAGTGGCGGCTCGCAGCCGGGATCCTCGGGCGGGGCGGGAACGGTCGGGCTGAGGGGGCTGCTCATGGGGGATTTCGCATCCGTCTGTCGCGTTTCTCGGGCCATGAGTATATTCCCTGGACGTTCCCACCGTTGTGTTCCCACCTTCCCCCACGCCATCCCATTCCGGGGTGAACGATCCATGGACCTGTCGAAGCTTCGCAATATCGGTATTTCCGCCCACATTGACTCCGGCAAGACGACGCTCTCGGAGCGGATTCTGTTTTACGCTGGCCGAATTCACCGCAT
>CALCGM010000705.1 GCA_937900985.1 uncultured Planctomycetaceae bacterium
GCCGCTCATCAGCCGGGCGATACTCGCGGAAGTGCCATTGGCCGGGCTATCCTTTACCGCTGTCGGATTGCCGTCTGGCCGCACAACCCTGGAGATCACCGCACGCTCTCGGTCGCGGTCTACACCGGATCGCTGTTCGGTCCTGAGAAGAAGCGGTTTGAGGGGATGTTTGATGTCACAGGCACTCCTGACGATCCGCGGATCATTGAGTTTGAGACGCACATCCAGGCCGAACACGCGATCCACATCGTGCCCTGGATCTTTCCCGAGCATGTCACCTGGCGGGATGGTGAGTTTGAGCAACAGCCTGGCGTTGCTGTCAGCTGGGTGGAGACCTACGGGCCGCTCGATCAGGACTTTCCTTCATTGCCGCAGCGGCAGCTCTTCGGCGAGCGGCCGTCGATTTCGATGGAGGTGGGAACGCCCGTCTGGATGCGGTTTCGCAAGAACGTCACAACGCACTCGGTCACGTCGTCTCAGCCGGAGGTGGATGCGGCTGCGATCGTGCGTGCGTTTGCTCAGCGTGCCTTTCGCCGGCCGACTGCTGAGGGTGTGGTTGAGCCCTACGTTGCCCTCACGCTGGCGCGTCTGGAGGAGGGCCGCAGTTTTGAGCAGGCGGTCCGGGCGGGCGTGACGGCGGTGTTGTGCGCGCCGCAGTTTCTCCTGCTCAACAGTGAGCCAGTGGTGGATGACTACACGCTCGCCTCACGGCTGTCGTACTTCCTCTGGTCGTCGATGCCAGATGACGAACTGCTGCAGTTGGCGGCGGCTGGACGACTCTCCGACCCGCAGGTGCGACGGGAGCAGGTGGACCGACTGCTGGCAGACGAGCGATCTGAGCGGTTTGTGGAGAGCTTCACCGGACAGTGGCTCGACCTTCGCGAGATTGAGTTCACCACCCCAGACGCCAAACTCTACCCGGAGTTTGACCCACTGCTGCAGCAGTCGATGCTTGGCGAATCGCGTGGCTTCTTTCGGCATCTGCTCGATGAGAATCTGGGCCTGCAGAACTTCATCGATGCCGACTTCTCGCTACTGAATCAGAGGCTGGCCGACCACTACGGGATCGAGGGCGTCACCGGCCATGAGCGGTTTCAGGTGGTGCAGCTTCCTGCGGAGAGTGTCCGCGGTGGCGTGCTCACGCAGGCCGCTGTGCTGAAGGTGACCGCCAATGGCACGACCACTTCACCGGTGTTGCGAGGTGTGTGGGTGCTCGATGCACTCCTTGGGCAGACAACCGGTCCACCACCGGCTGGGGTGCCCGCGGTGGAGCCTGATATTCGGGGAACGGCCACGATTCGTGAGCAGCTCGCCAAACACTCTGAAGACGCCTCCTGTCGGCACTGCCATCTTCGCATCGACCCGCCCGGCTTTGCCCTCGAGAGCTTTGACGCGATCGGTGGCTTTCGTGATCGCTACCGACGACTCGGCCAGGGAGACATGCCGGAGGGTGTGCGTAAGCCGTCCTACCGTCTGGGGCCCGATGTTGACCCGCACGGCGTGATGCACGACGGCAGGTCCTTCACGGGCTTTGTCGACTTCCGGCAGTCGCTGGTGGACAACCCCGAACCTTTTGTGCGTGGGTTTACCGAGAAGATGATTGTGTATGCCACGGGACGGCCGTTGACCTTGGCTGATCGCCCAGCGGTCAGTGCGATCATGGCTCGCGCGCAGGCTGATGGCTTGGGACTGAAAGACCTGCTCAAGGCGATTGTGGAAAGTGAGCTGTTTGAGGCGCTATGAGAACACACGCACAGAGGTCAGGGCTCTCCCGCAGAACGTTCCTTCGCAGCACAGGCGTGGCCGTTGGCTTGCCGCTGCTGCATGGCATGATTCCGACCCAGGCGCGAGCCAGTACGGGGACTGTTCCTGATGTGCGACGGATGCTCACGATCTGTTCGCCGCTGGGGATCCACACGCCCTATCTCTTTCCCACCGAGACGGGAATGGACTACACGCTCACGCGGTATCTGGAGCCGCTGGCAGATCTCCGTGAAAAGTTCACCGTGATCTCCGGGATCAGTCATCCCGATGTCGACGGGGGGCATGCGGCAGAGAAGAGCTATCTGACGGGGGCAGCCCATCCGGGGCAGCCGAGTTTCCGCAACACCATCTCGGTGGATCAGTTTGCTGCTGAGCGAATCGGTCACCTGACACGTGTCGGCTCGGTGGTGTTGTCTGCAAACAACACCAGCCTCTCCTACACCCGCTCCGGCGCTCCCATTCCTGCCGAGGGGCGTCCGTCGAAGCTGTTTGCGAGGCTCTTCCTCGAGGGAAGCGCAGCGGAAAAAGAGGCCCAGATGCGGCGGATCCAGGATGGCCAGAGCATCATGGACGTCGTGCTCGATCAGACGCGACGGCTGACGAAGACGGTCGGCCGTGAGGATCACCAGACGCTGCAGCAGTACTTCAGCAGTGTCCGCGAGCTCGAGCAGCGGCTTGTGCTGGCAGAAGACTGGGCCAAGAAGCCGAAGCCCAGTGTCGACATGGAGCCGCCGACTGACATTGAAGATCGGGCCGACTTCACTGGCCGCATGCGGCTGATGTACGACCTGATCTTCTTGGCGTTTCAGACCGACTCCACGCGTCTGATCACATTCTGTGGTGCTGGCGGCAATGAAGTGGTGTCGTTGAGGGGTGTCGATGATGGCTGGCACAACCTTAGCCACCACGGCAAAGACCCCGACAAGATCGAGAAGCTGGCGATCATCGAACGAGAGGAGATGCGGCTGTTTGCTGAACTGCTCAGCCGGCTCGACGCGGTGCAGGAGGGAGATCACACCCTGCTTGATCAGTGTGCCATTCTGCTGGGCTCAAACCTCGGCAACGCATCCAGCCACAACAACACCAACCTGCCGGTGATCACTGCTGGTGGACGAATGCGGCATGCGGGCCACCTCGCGTTTGGTGAAGCTGGCGACGCATCGAGCGGAACGCCGCCGCTGTGCCGGCTGTTCGTGTCATATCTTCAGCATCTCGGCATCGAGACCGATCAGTTCTCAAGTGGCACCGGCACGATGCCGGGGCTTGCGATGACGTAATGAACACTTGGTGAAGTTGGCTTCGTATGGCTGTGCTGGGTGCTGGTTTGTGAGAGGAACTCCGTGGTCATGACTCGAAGGGGGACGGCGATGAGACGCAGCAGTGAAATGAGACTCGGCCTTGCGATGGTTGCCGTGCTGGTGGCCCCGCTGGCGTGGGCTGAGCCGGTGTCGGTGATGCCGCAGCCGGTGGCGGACCTGCCGGCGACCGACACGCCGGTGGAGGTTCCAGGCTTCGTGAGTCTCTTCAACGGGCGGGATCTAACGGGCTGGGAGCATGTCAACACCGCTCCTGACACCTGGAGCGTGAAGGATGGGCTGTTGGTCTGCAGCGGCCAGCCGATCGGCGTGATGCGGTCTGCCAAGCAGTACGAGAACTTCGTGCTGCACATCGAGTGGCGGCATATGCAGCCAGGTGGCAACTCGGGTGTATTTGTCTGGAGCGAGGGGACCGTGCCGGAAGGGCGGCGTCTTCCGAAGGGCATGGAGGTGCAGATGCTGGAACTCGACTGGGTCAACCAGCATCCTCTCAAGAGCGGTGAGCCGAACCATATCGGCTACATCTCGGGAGAGCTGTTCGGCGCTGGTGGCCTGACGGCGACGCCTGACAACCCACGCGGCAGCCGCAGCATGTCATACGAGCTTCGGTGCAAAGGGCACGGAGAGTGGAATGTGTATGACGTGGTGTGCGTCGACGGGACGGTCAAACTCTCGATTAACGGAAAGTTTGTGAACTCGATCCGTGATTCGTCTGTCCGCAAAGGCTACCTCTGCCTGGAATCTGAGGGAGCAGAGATCCACTTCCGCAACATTCAGATTCTGGAGCTTCCGCCGGGGAGGACCTCTGCCGAGCAGACGGCCGAACGTCTGCCCTAAGTCCTTTTTTTCCGCTCGTTTGGGGCGGCCTGGCGAGGCTGGTCGGGGATTGTCGATAGTTGCGAAAGAGCCATTGATCAACCTATTGTAAAGGGACGATTTCTCGGCACGCGGCGTCTGGAGACGCAGTCGATCAACACGCAGGTCTGGTGATGCTCAACCGAAGAAACATGCTTCGCGGATTGATGATGGCCACCGCCGGTGCGTGTGGTGGTGGTTTCCTGCCGGGGCAGGCCTTGGCGGCGGCAGCGGCTGCCAGCGGTGGGCCAAAGCGGATCATCTTCTTCCTGCAGAACCAGGGGTTCGACCCGAAGACCTGTGTGCCCGCGGGCATGGCCAGCAGCGGCTCACTTGCCAAGGTGCAGCTGCCTGAGCCGATTCGCCCACTGGAGCGGTTTAAGGAACGCCTCCACATCATCAGCGGACTCCACGGCAAGCATACGAGTCCGTCCCACAGTGCCTTCTTCGGTGCGCTCGGAGGGTATCGCGGCGGGGATGGCGTGCCGCCGAGCGGAGCCACGATCGACTACGAGCTGAGCAGAGCACTTCCGGAGACACTGCTGCCGCACCTCTGCATCGGCATGGACTCGATCGAGAACATGCAGACGAAGCCGACGGTGGCCACGCTCTCAGCCAGCGGGGCGGGGCAGCCGATCTTCATGCATTCCAATCCGAACCATCTCTATCAGATGCTCTACGGTGGGATTGCCGAGGGAAGCATTCGACAGCAGCACGAGGCTCGCTCGCAGGTGATGGATCGGATCGAGTGGCTGGCCGAGGTGAAGGGGCAGCAGCTGCCTGTCGACGAGCAGCGACGGTACGGCCAGTATGTCAACGGCTTTAAGGATGCCAACGGCCTGCGGGACCGGCTCAGTGCGGTGTCGGAGCATCTCAAGAAGTTTGCGCCCAAGGTGGATGACCGTTACGCGAACCCCGAGTTTGAAACCGATTGGCATGACCGTTTGCTTGATCTTGGCATTTCGGCGGTCACATCGGGCGTGACGAATACGCTGACGATTGGCTCAGGACGTGGCGAGATCTTTGGAGCCTGGAAAGGCCTCGGCGTGGATGAGCAGGGACACAACCTGGGCCACATGGACCAGCCCGACAACCCGATCTGGGTCAAGATTCGGCAGTACAACAGCCGCATGCTCGTGCGGATCATGGAGGCGTTGGAGAACACGCCCGAAGGCAATGGCTCGATGATGGACAGCACGCTGATCGTCTACACGAGCAACAATGCTGACAAGCAGCACACAAGCGGAGCCAACTGGCCTGTGATGCTGCTGGGGAACTGTGGGGGCATCTTCAAGTCTGGCTGCTTTACGCAGCTCGATGGCACTCGGCCGATCAACGCCCTCTACACAACGCTACTGCGAGCGGCGGGCCAGTCTGTTGACTGCTTCAACATGAGTGATCACATGGCCAAGCAGTTTGATTCCTCGACGGGGCCTCTGCGAGAAGTGCTGGCGTAGTGGCGTCTGCCGAGAATTCAGAGGTCTCGCTCAGGTCTTGGGGTGACGAGCGGATGATGGTTCACCGTCTGTTTTTGCGTGTTGGCTGGATCCTGCTCGTGGCGGGTGGCATTGTCGCAGGAAGTCTTGTGCCGGGTCGGGGCGTGTTGACGCGTGCTGAGTCCTACACCCCAGGAGAGTCGGTCGACGCCGGCTACGCTGACTTCGCCGAGCCGTTTCTTGTGAGCCACTGCGTGGACTGCCACGGGGAAACGGAGCCGGAAGCGGGGCTGTCGCTCGCGACGCTGGGGCCTGTTGACGAGCTCAATGCGGAAACCTGGAAGTCGATCTGGGCGCAGGTGGCGTTGCAGGAGATGCCACCGCCGGATGCTGCTTTGCCTGAGTTGAGTGAGCGGCTCCGCTTTACCGACTGGGTCGTGGCCGCCTTGCAGGACGCGCTTCAGGACAAAGGTGGGTTTCGTGAGCACCTCAGTCCGGAGAAGGGCAACTTCGTCGATCATGATCTGCTCTTTGGCGAGCTGCCTGAGGGGATTGTGCTGACGCCGACCGCGTCGCCTTCCCGGCTCTGGCGAGTGACGCGGGAGGAGCACATCACTCGGCTCAATGAGCTGATCAACACCGAGCCGACATTTGATGCCAAAAGGCCAGGGCTGCGGACGCATGGTGATGCTGTGCCCACGAACCATGGCGGTGAACTCAAGCTCTACTTTGGCACCGATCGCATCACGAAGTGGCTCGGGGGAACGGTGGCCTATGCCACGTCGGTGAAAAGCCTGCCCGCGATCCTTTCGAGCCCGCGGATGCACGGGCTGGAAAACTATCCCGACCTGGTCACTGTGAACAGTGCGGAGGCAGAGCAGATCATGTTCGCAGCCGGCGACATCCTGCGGTACATGGCCTACGGCCCTCTCAGCATTGCCAATCCGGAGCAGATCACCGACGACCCAAACTCCTACACGTTTGAAGGTGATATCCGCGGACTGCCCACGGCGATCGTCTACAGCACAAAGGTGGTGCGGCCACTGACGCCGGTCTACGAGCTGATGAGGGCAGAGGAGGTGACCGACGACCTCCTGCAGGCCGCCGTCGATGAACTCTTCGAGTCTCTGACCTTTCGGCCGCCGCGGCCGGAGGAGTCGGAGGCCTATCTCACCCTGCTGCGGGAATCGATCGATCAGCTGGGCAAAGAAGAGGGAGGCTTTCTTGGGCTCTCTGCAATCTTTCTTGACCGCGATGCCCTGTTTCGTCCGGAGCTTGTCGAGGCGGGCGAGGCTGACGCCTATGGCCGGGTGATGCTGCAGGACTGGGAGCTTGCGCTCGCTGTCAACCATGCCCTGCGGTATCTGCGGCCGGATCAGACACTGCGACAGGCGGTGCTCGATGGAAAGATGCGAACGCGTGACGACGTCCGTCGCGAAGTGGAGCGGATGCTCAGTGATGAGACCATTCGCACGCCTCGTCTGCTGCAGTTTTTTCGCGACTATTTTGATTACGATCGCGGTGGCTTTGTCTGTAAGGACACCAAAGCCCTGGCAGACACGGGCGTGAGTAACCGTGGGACAGCGCATTACCGAGCGATGTTTGATGCCACGGCGAGTACGGAACGCTTGATTGAGGAGGTCCTCCGTGACGATCGAGACGTGCTGCGTCGCCTGCTGACAACCGAACAGGTCGTGGTCACGGATGCCGATCGTGTCTATTTCGGTCGGCAGCATACGCCTGCGGAGCGGGCGGCTTCGATCGCAGACGCCAAGGCTGCCGACGCGGAGAGGCTTGAGCCGAAAATGGACGCTCTCGCCGCAGCCGAGGCGGCGGTGGAGCTGCTCGAATCGTTTCTCAAGGACCATCCCGAGCAGCGGGAAGTCCGTGCCGATGAACTCGCTGGACTGCGTGAGGAGATGGCCGCCGCCGAGAAGCAACTCGAGGCTGCACGGAAACAGAAGAAGCCGGCGGTGAACCACGAGGTGGCCGAGGCTGCGTTGTCCGGGCCGCGGATCTACGCACGTGTGAGTCGTCGAAGTTTTGGGGCCGGCTCGATGAAGCCGGAGCGAACGCTAGCGACCGCTCCAGAAGGGCAGCGGCTCGGCATTCTGACGCATCCGAGTTGGCTCGTGTCGCACTCCGATGCGATGGACAATCATGCGATCCGCCGGGGCCGCTGGATTCGTGAGCATCTGCTCGGCGGTGGGATTCCTGACGTGCCGATCACCGTCGACGCGATGCTTCCCGATGAGCCAAAGAGCACGCTGCGGGAGCGGATGCGGGTGACACGGGAGCAGTACTGTTGGACCTGTCACAAGAAGATGGATCCACTCGGCCTCCCCTTTGAGATCTACAACCACGCAGGGTTGTTTCGCACCACAGAGCAGGGGCAGCCGGTTGATGCGTCAGGTGAAATCATTGAGTCGGGGGATCCCTCGCTCGATGGCCCGGTCGGTGATGCACTGGAACTGATTGACCGCCTTGCCGGGAGCCGGCGGGCAGAAGAGGTCTTCGTGCGGCATGCGTTCCGCTTCTGGATGGGCCGCAACGAAACACTCAACGACGCGCCAGTCTTGCAGGCAGCGCATCAGGCCTACCGTGACAGCGGCGGCAGTATGAAGGCCCTCCTGCTGTCGCTGCTCACGTCTGATGTGTTTCTCTACCGCACGCGAGACGAGGCTTCGCTCTGACAAAGCCTGCGGTGGAGTGACTGATCGTGATGAGCATGTGTGCTGGCCTCAGGAAGAGTCTTCGGGTGACCTGGATTGCCCTCGTCGCGTGGGGCTGTTGGGTCGCGTCGGGCTCTGCAGTGGCCGTTGAGGTGGGGCCCTTTACGCAGCATGTGCATGTGGCGTTTACCACGAGTGATGGCCTGCCGGCGGACGATGTGCTGCGTGTTGCTGGTGGCCGTGATGGCACGCTCTATGCAGAGACCCCCGCTGGGTTGGCTCGGTTTGGTGACGGGCAGTGGGTGCCACTGGTGAAGGAAGCTGACAGGGCGGCGGCTCGAGCGGCGCTCGCGGCCGCGTCTGCAGACAAGGAGAGTTTGCGGCTGCCTGCTGAGGTGACTGACGTGCGTGCGGTGGCCGCTCGTGAGGGTGAAACGGCCGTGGCGGCGCGGGAGGGGCTCTATCTCCGCACCGACGGATCCTGGCGGCTCGCGCTGCCGCAGATGGGGGCTGTTCGCTGGGCTCCGGTCGATGTGCGGGCGGCGGTCTACGACGCTGATGGGCAGCTCTGGTTTGCGGCTCCGCAGGGCGTGGGGGTGCGGCATGACGATGGAACATGGCGGCTCTTTACCGGAGCCGAGGGCCTTCCCTACAACGACTTCACCTGTGCGGCTGCTGGTCCTGATGGCGTCTGGTTTGGCACGAGGAATGGCGCCGTGCTCTTCCGGCGAGGTGAGTGGCATTTCCGTCAGGGGCGGCGGTGGCTGCTCGACAACAGCGTGCGGAGCGTGCATGTCGACACTCAGGGGCGTGCCTGGTTTGCCACACCTGCTGGTGTGTCGCGGATCGACTCGCAGGTGACCACCCTGGCCGCCAAGGCCGCGTTCTATGAAGATGCAATCGAGAAACGGCACCGTCGAACTCGCTTTGGGTATGTGAACCCTGCCGTGCTCGCGGCGCCAGGTGATCTGACGACGGCTCGGCCGGACTACTCCGACAACGACGGATTCAACACCGGGCTCTATCTCGCGGCGATGAGCCATGCGTATGCCGTGACGAATGATGCACGGCATCGGGAGTCTGCGGAGAAGGCCTTCGCAGCGCTCTGCTTTCTGGGAGAGGTGACGCAGGGAGGGCCTCATCCGGCACCACCAGGGTTTGTGGCTCGGAATGTGGTGCCCGTCACGGAGCCCGATCCGAACCAGATTTACGACCTCGAATACGATCGACGGCGAAACCGGGCCGATTCGATGTGGAAGATCATTCAGCCCCGCCTGCCAGTCGATGCGACCGGGCAGTGGTACTGGAAGTGCGACTCCAGTTCAGATGAGCTCGATGGCCACTTCTTCGGGTATGCCACCTATTTCGATCGTGTCTGTTCGACGGAGGAGCAGCGGGAGCCGGTGCGGCAGGTGGTGCGAAGGATCGTGGATCATCTACTGAAGCATGACTACAGCCTTGTCGACCATGACGGAAGGCCGACCCGCTGGGCGAGATTCTCACCCGATGAGCTCAATCGTCAGGCGGCCTGGTGTGACGAACGCGGTCTGAACTCCTACAGCATGCTGACCTACCTGATCATTGCCCATCACATCACAGGTGATCAGGCCTATCGCGACGTCTATGAGCAACTGGCTTTTGACGAGGGCTACGGGATGAACGGCATGACCCAGCCGAAGGCCCTTCCTGGCCCTCGGAGTGCTGGGCATCAGCCTGACGACAACATGGCGTTTCTCAACTACTACCACCTGATTCGCTACGAGAGCGATCCGCGGCTGTTGAGCATGTATCGGTATGCGATAACGCAACACTGGCGGTATGAGAAGTTTGAACGCAACCCGTTTGCCAACTTTATCTATGCCGCCTGCTGTGCGGGGGAGGTGCGGCGGGATCAGTGGGGGGAGACGGATCTCTCGCCTCCACCGTCCTGCTACGACGATGCTGTTGAAACGCTGCGGCGGTATCCGCTCGATCTGATTGAGTGGCCGATGTCAAACGCTCATCGCACAGACCTCATGCTGCTGGGAGATCCGCCGGGCGTGAAGGCACGTGGTGGCCGTTTCGACGGTTACGCGTTTCAGGTTGATGAGCGTCCTGAGACCTACTGGGATTGGGATCCCTGGCAGCTCACGTCAGAGAGCACCGGCACGCGAGTTCGGCCCGGCTTCCACTACCTGCTGGCCTACTACCTTGGCCGGTCGCACGGATTCCTGACAGAGACCGATGCAGCACTGCAGGTAGCTCCAGCTGCCAAGCCGTGACTGGACAGGCCGGTCATCTGCCCTTTCGCAAGCGTCTGGCGTGTGATGGCTTTGGGATTACGAAGTCAGTCGATGATCGCCATGGTCAGAAACGTGTCACTCAAGTGGGTGACTCATCAAGACTGTTGCTGTGCGACGTTCACAGAGCCTATCATGCCGGCGAAAACAGATTCCGCTTTACTTTTCGGCACGCCGCAGCATATGGGACCCGTTGAAATGAAGACGTTTTTCAATCGTCGGACGTTTATCAAGCAGACGGGAGCACTTACGACGGGTCTGAGTTGTTCGTTGAACGGTGTTGGTGTGCACGCGAGTGAATCGCCGGCAATCAGTAAGAGTGACTTTGCGTCGCTGCGGAAGCATCTGCGCGGGCAGCTTATTCAGCAGGGCGATCCTGACTACGACGTTGTTAGTCGTGTGTTCTATTGGAATCCTGCCATCGCAAGTAAGCCAGTCGCGGTCGTGCGCTGCGAACACGAACAAGACGTGGTGCGGGGAGTGGACTTTGCGCGATCCCATGATTTAGAGGTAGCAGTCCGCTCTGGCGGACATAGTTATTCCGCGATGGGGTCATGCGATGGACTGGTCATTGACGTTTCACCGTTGAAGCGAATCGACGTTGATCCTAAGAATCGCGTTGTTCGTGCCCAGGCTGGAGCCTTAAGTGGCGAAGTCGCTCGCGTCGCTGGCGGCTATGGTCTTGCGCCCGTCCTTGGGCAATGCCGGGGCGTGAGTGCTATTGGTGTCACACTTGGGGGTGGGCTGAGTTGGCTGTCCGGACTCTACGGTGCATGTTGTGACAATCTCGTGTCGGCAACATTGGTCACTGCGGAAGGAAAAACTCTCGACGTTGATGATGAGTCGGATCCCGAGTTGCTATGGGGTTTGCGGGGGGCGGGGGCGAACTTTGGAGTTGCCACATCGTTCGAAGCGAAAGTGCATGAAATTGGTTCGGTACTGGCAGGCGAAGTGCATTTTGCCGTCAAAGATGCGAAAGCAGTCCTGCGTGGCTTTCGAGAGATCATGCATGAATCGCCCGATTGCTTTCAGGCGACGCTGAACCTGACGTCGGGCGAGCGAGGACTGTTTGTGAGCATGTGTCATACGGGAGCTGAGCGAGATGCGGATCAGATGTTGAAGAAGATTCGTGCCATTGCTCCTCCGATTCGGGAGGCTGTCGGTCGGCAGTCGTTTGCGGCGCTCGCCGAAAGGGCCCCAGCAACTGATTCTGGCAAAGGTCCATCGCCGGCATTTCGTGGGATTCAGACGGTTTACCGCGACAGGTTCACGGACGAGATCATTGATGTTTATGTGGAGCAACTTCTTGGTGGGACGCCTGATGTGGTGATGGGGCTGAGCCATTACATGCACGGCCAAGTGTGTAGGGTTGATCCTACGGCGACGGCCTTTCCGCATCGAAGGGAGCATTCCATACACCTGCGTGCGTCTTTTAGCTGGAGCGACCCGTTGCTGACGGAGAGCAAGTTGGCATGGGGAGAGCAGTGGCGTGATGCTCTGCGGGATGAGTCCAACGAACGTATTTATGCGAACTATCAAACCTATGAGACAGCCGCTGGGTCGCCATCTGTTTTCGCTCAAAATCACGCAAGGCTTCTTGCCCTCAAGCAAAAGCACGACCCCACCAATTTCTTTCACCGCAACGCAAATATTGCTGCAGGGAGAAGTCTGTAGGTGGATGAGGGTGGCCCGTCTTGGAACTCCTGCTCCAGTCGAACTGATGGGCTGCATCCGTTGCAGTGGAGTGGCTTTCGATGACGAAGAGATGACGGCAGAAGTGCAGGCTGAAGGCGATTGTCGCAACGCTGCGTGATGCAGACGCGATGCTCACTGCCGTCAGGGTATGGCCATCGTCGTGCTGCCGGGGGTGAAGCACGATCGGGCTCGGCGGCCAGTTGGCTACGACGGGTTGCCTAATGCGGGGTGGCCGATGAACTGCCGGGCAGGGGCGCGGCTGAGTTTTACGCCGCCTCGATCGCCATCGCTCCAGGCAGCCTACTTGCGAGCACGCGTCCGAGATCCAGGGTATTGCCCGCATGATCGATGACGACCCCACTCACTTGCAGCGAGACCAGAACCCCCGTTTTCGGCAGGCGGAGGTGGGGTGCTTATTGGCCAGAGGCACGATGGAGCCGCTGTACTCTGGGTTGCCTCCAAGCCTTTGTCTGTACTGCTGGTAGTTGTCAGCACGGAACGTCTGGGATTCCCATAGGCATGCCCCGGATCCACGTTCCCATGCAAACAGTTCCAGTTTCGCGACGCCAAACTGCTTGCCTTCAGCGGAGAACTCCAAATCTGGGACGGAACTGGCGCCCACAATGCCGGTCGATTTGAGCTGCGAGTCAGTGCCATAGGCAGCTAGGCCAGCTTCGACGATCACGTCGGCGGCGTCTGGCGTTGCTGACAGCTTCACCCCATGGCGAATCATCTGCTTGCGGATGCGATACTCGACGTAGCCATCACTGGCCGAACCCAGCCCCGTGGTGTCTAGATAGCAGAGCAGGCCACTCAGTGGGCTAAAATCGATCGCGCAGATCACAGCATCTGCCGACGAGTTCACCAGAAGTTGCTGAGTGCCGCTGCGAGTTGAGTTGATAATGGGGATGGTCGTGCGGCACCCCACAATCGTCGATAGGGCAAACACCATCAGCCACGAGAATCGAGCGAACGTGTTCATGGGCTTTGCTGAGTTGCGAGGAGTAGACGAGCGCACCTGCCGCAGAGCGATGCCCGCTCTTTCGCGTGTCGGCGAACAGTGCCGAATGCGGGAATGCCTGGCTTTACGAGCATTCATCGGCGTGCGTTGGCTCCTCCAGCCAGAACACACGGCATTGCCAAAAGACTCGCTTCGGCTTTCCCATCTTCACACGGGCTGCCTCGCGGCTTCAGACGAGCTCAAGGACGTCCGCCGGATGCGGGTCTGCACTTCTTGCCATGGGCGTGCTGTTGCACGACCG
The DNA here is from genome assembly GCA_937900985.1 of uncultured Planctomycetaceae bacterium. Classification (GTDB taxonomy): domain Bacteria; phylum Planctomycetota; class Planctomycetia; order Pirellulales; family UBA1268; genus M30B53. Next base: position 13,280 of record CALCGM010000705.1, read on the forward strand.
GCATCAAAATCAGCCGATCGCCTTTGAACTTCCGAGAGCCACTCCGACTCCGCCTCAGGGATGACCGAGAAGGGCGAGGGGAGCGGTAAGGCGGCATCCGGCTGCATACCGGCAGTGTAAGGAACAGCCGGGCCACGTTGGGCCGGGGGAGACCCGGTTGGCCCAGCACTGCACCGCCACTTGACGCAGTGAGTGCACAGGTGTATATTTCTTTCGGTTGATGATACGGATTCAAGAGGTACGGCCATGGCCAGCGTTTCACTTCATGACTTGGGGCTCGACCGGCTCAGCATCGAAGAGCGGCTCCAGCTTGCCGACGCGATCTGGGACAGCGTGGTGCACGACGTGGAAACGTCGCCACTGCCGGAGTGGCAGCGGGCCGAGTTGCAGCGACGACTGGCCGACAGCATCGCCAACCCCGATGCCGTGCGGCCGTGGGGCGATGTCGAAGCCGAGGCACTTGCACGGGCAAAGCGATGAACCTGCCGATCGTTCTTCGGCGTCAAGCTGCCGATGAACTGTTGGCCGTGTGCGACTATCTCGAGACGCAGCGAAAGGGCTTGAGCATCCGGGGCGAAACGATTGCGGTGGCAACACTGCCGGCCGATTTGGTGCGGGCCGTGCAACACGACGAGATCGCTCACGCGAGACCGATCGCTTCGTAACGCGGCATGGCGGTCGTCGCGATGCGTGCAACCACGGTCACGCGATTGTTCCAATGAACTTCCCGACGATCGTGTCGGCGTCGGCGTCCTCCGGCCGCATGCCGGCGGTGTACGGATCGGAGAGGCAGACATGAGAGCGATATGTGAACGTCACGACGTCCTCCTGACGTGTGACATCACAGACCATGGGCTCACGGCGGTCGATATCGGCCCCGCGGTTACTCCGGCTTCGAAGCCTTGAGGAAGGCGTAGGGCTTGGTGGGCTCAAAGTGTGACGCGGCGTTGCCGCTGTAGGTCTCGCCGTTTTTCAGGGGGAGCCTCAGGACGTTGCTGCCCGCTGCAAAGTTGAGCTCCTTGAGAGGCACCCAGAACACCGACGGGCTGGTGGCTGAGTCGAAATACACCACCAGTTCCTGCTGGTCATGCACCGTCCGCCAGATGGTGCTGGCGATGTTGGGCTTGCCCGGTGTGCTGATCCCCAGCGGTGCCGAAGCATTGCGGATCACACTCAAGACGGAGGCGACGGCCTCTGTTTCGTGGAGATCGTCAGGGATCGCATTGACGTAGAAACTCGCTCGCACAAACCGATCGCTCGCCCGGATGGTGCCCGGCAGCATCGTGTCACCACCGATCTCCTGCCAGTAGGCGTTGAGTGCGAGCTGCTGATCAAAAGGAGGTGAGTTGGTCATCACGGTGTAGTCCTTGCCGTGATGGATGACGAGGCGGCCATCGAGATACTCAAGGATCGCTGAGTCGCCGGTCGTGTCAGACATCGCCACGTGGCCAACACCAGCCTCTCCGTTGGGCAGCGTGGGCGCGACGATCGTGAAGGGGTTTTTCTCCAAAGCAGCGACCGCTTCTGCCACGGTGGCGTAGGAGTCGAGGATGTACTGAGCCCAGCCGCCGATCGAGAGCCCCGGGCTTTCGACGCTCGGCGTGCCGTAGCGGCTTTCTGCCAGGTAGAGCGTGTTGACGACGAGCCCCTGCTCATTCATGCCGTCGACGCTGGCGACTCCATAGAAGCTGACGACCACGGAGCCAAAGCGGCTTGTCCACTTCAGACTGTTTGCGCCGGCATTGCCATCCCGCTGTATGCCGCGTGGAAAAACCCAGAGCTCTGAGCCGGGATCCTCCACCCAGTCCATCGAGCGGCCAACGATCACGCGGCCATCTGCAAACCGGTGCATGCAGCGGGTGCATGCGGTGGCGGTCGCAGGACTCAGGGCCGAGCTCAGGAATGCTGCGGTGGCCAGAGCGATCAGAACGGGGCGACGCATGAGGATGTTCTCAAAGGGCTTGGGAAGTGAGTGCCTGGAGGATATCAAGCCAGATCAGCGGATGCCCGGCAGCATGCTAAAGCGACTCACGGCGGTCAGGCAGGGAGAGCACGTCTGTGAGCCATTGCCGAGCCTGCTGCCGAGCGGGCGATGGGCGGAGGGCCCAGTCGTCGTCATGATTGAGAAAGCCGGTTTCCAGAAACTCAAAGCCGCCTTGGGGGCTTCGTTCTGCAAGATAGTGCTGCGTGGCTGCCAAGGCAGGCGGCAGCGACTCATCGGTCGCCGCTTCTGTCGACTCAGCGAGAATCAGCTGCCGGCGATCACCGAGCCTCGCGAGCCGCGCCTTCGCCGACGCGGCATCGCTGTGAGGAAACGGCCAGGTTCTCAGCCCGTCGTAGTGGCTGAAGCAGACGGCGGCCTGCCAGAGCGAGGCCATCTCATCGTCGGCAAGGCCAAGAGCGTTGCAGGCGATCGACCCTCGCGAGAAACCGACCAAGACCACACGCTCCGGATCGCCTGCGAAGCGTTCGCAGACGTCGCGAATCGCAGCCTTGGCATAGGCGATCGTGGCTGCGTGGTCGTATGTCGGCGGCGTGCCCCACCACATCGACACATTGTGCGAGCCAGTGCCGTCAAGATACGGCAGCCCGAGCACGATCGCGCCGTCGGTGCCGGCCAGGCCTTGGGCGAGGCAGGCGTCTTCAACGCGGCCAGAGTTGGTGTCGCCATAACGCCCAGCAAATGGTCCGTTCCCCGCCCATTCGACAAGCACCGGCCAGGTCCGCTTTGCCTGCCAGTCCGTCGGCAGGCTCAGGGTGTGGTAGCAAGCGGCGTCTTCACGGCCGGGCAGACGCATCAACACGCGGCGGCCGGCTGCCGGCGGCGTGGTGGCGAGCGGTGGCAGGAGCACATCCGGGGCTGTTTGCGAGATCGTGCGTGGCCCGGCCGCACCGCTCTCGCTCGGCACGAGGCGGATCTGTCGAATATCCATCACCGCGTTGTGGGCTTTCTCGACGCAGCCAACGCGGAGGATATGCCGCTCAGCCGCGGGAAGCTCGAGTGTGCCGACCTTATGCCAGCGAAAGTTCTGGAAGTGGCCGGTGTCGACGACGACGTGCTCAACGGTCTGCTCGCCCACGCCAAACGCCACCCGGCTGCCGCCCTGGCCGCCTCCACAGCCTTGGAGCACATGCAGATCCCAGCTGCCAGGAGCATCCGTGGCAAAGGCCCACTCCGCCACGTCATCGGCGTTGACCCAGTAGCCCACCGTTCGCTTGTGGGGCAGCGGCTCAAACTGCAGCTTCTCCCCAATGACCATGGCATGCCGGGCGGGCAGGGTGATCGTGCCGTCTTCATCTGCCCGGCAGAGATGCCCGGCTGGCGCATGCAGGGGAGGCGAATCGAGCCGTAGGGTGATGGTGGCTGGATAGGTGACACCCTCAGGCAGGGTGAGCGTCCAGGTGTCTGGTGTCTGCGTGAGCCGCAGCAGCAGCTCCGGGGAAGGCAACGAAGGGGCCAGGTAGGCATGCTCACTAGGTGGGTTGGCCGCCGGTGCATCGGCTGCCAACCGAGGAGCCCACGACGCTTCGAGGACCACGTTGTTGAGCCGGGGGAACTGGATTGCTCCAGTGTCTGGAGCAGCGTCGAGCAGAAACGAAAGCGTGGTGCCTTCAGTTCGGCAGGGAGCGTCAGCTGAGTTTGGGAGGTCGAAGGCTCCGGCCGGAACAGCGAGGCCAGCAGCGACGCCAGCAAGGCAGAGCATGAACGCGGCCTGGCAGTGTGCAGCAGCGAGTCGTCGCGAGGAGCGTCGAACAGGGTGTCTCATGAGCCAGAGTTCTCGGCTGAAGAAGTGGGATTCCAGAAGGTGGGCAGCTCTTCACCGGCGCTGATCCCGAGTGGAAAACGCAGGCTGAAGGGGTGGTCGGCAATGCCCGCTAGCTGACGGAGGGCCTGGTGCAGATGCTCCGGGCGGATGCGGATGCCGTCGTCCGGAGCAGTGGTGAGTGTGGCTGGGCTAAGTCGATGAGCAAACTGTTCGCCGTCTGTTGCACCAAGCACGCGATCGCCATGAATGCCGGGGCCCAGAAACATCGCGGAGCCGATCGACCAGTGGTCTTTCCCATCCCCTTTGTTGTAGTGCGGCGTGCGGCCCATCTCGCTCTGCATGATCACCACAAGCTGGTCGCGGAGGTGTAGGTCTTCCGCCCGGTGCAGCGCGTAGGCGATTCCCTCGAGGAGTTCGGGAATCAGCTTCATCTGATCGCGGTCGTTGTTGGCATGGCTGTCGAACTGCCCAATTGAGAGGTTGGCCGACACGCACACACCTGCCGCAAAGGACGCCAGGGCGATTTCTACCTGTTGAGCAAGACGCTGCTTGGGGATCTCCTTGGGGACGTGCGGCGTGATGCGGGAGAGGGCTTTGGAGTTGGTCTGGGCGGCATAGAGCATGCTCTCAGCCTGCGCCGAACGAGGCAGGAGCGGCCCGGCGATCCGCGAGTCATGCCTGTGCTGGATCGCCCGTTCGATCGCTTCGAGGGCGAAGTCGTCGTGGTAGGGAGCACGCAGGTTGCCTTCGATCGCATCTGCATTAGCAATCCGCTGCAGAGACGGCAGATAGGGCACGCGTGACATCGCCACCAGGTTGCCGGTGGCAGAGTAGTTGCCAAAAGTCAGAAAGGAGAGCGGGCAGGAAGGTCCTTGGCAGGCGGCAACGAGGGCAGCGAAGGTCGGGTAGGCCAGGCTGTCGAGCTTGCCTGTGGCCATGTATCGCGAGCAGGGAGAGTGGTTGTTGACCGAATAGTCGAGGCCATTGAACGTGAGGAGTTCTTTGCCGAACTCCGCGTAGAAGTCTTCGTTGGAGAGGCCGCCCTCTTTGTGGGCTGCTGTCGGAGCAAAGGTGTGGCTGCCCTGCGTGAGAATGTCTCCCTCACGGTAGAGCCGATTGATGCCCTCACTCCCTTTGGGATCCATCAGGAGAGTCGTGTCCCACCCCCCCGCCGCATTGAAGACCAGGTAGAAGGGGCCGCCGTAGGCGGGCAGGTCGTCTTCTGATGCGCGGGCAGCCTCTGGATCGGCCATAACAGGAACGGCAAGGCCCAACCCCGCCGCACCACAGGTGGCCAGGAACCGTCGTCTGGATCCGGTGAGGCTACTCATAGAGAAACTCCGGCTGCCGTAGCAGGTACGTGACGACTGCTCGCCAGGCACGCACGGTGTAGTGAGGGTCGGGCACAGGGGCTTCGAGGCCTTGTCGACAGTGCCAGGCCTCCTCTTTTTCGATGTGTTCCTGTGCGGCGGCATCGCGGACCACGCTGGCAAAGAGGGCAAAGGTCTGTTGCACCTCGGCCGAAGACTCGGCGTCGTCTCGTCCGAGGATCCGCTGATGCAGATGGGCGATCGTGTGACAGATCTGCTCGTCGCTTCGTGGCGCCACGCCCGGGAGGACGGTCGGCTCGACCGCGGGAAAGAGCAGCCGCTCGGTGGGCGGACGGCTGAAGTCGAGGGCGACGTTCTTACAGGCCACGTCGTTGGCCATCGTCCGCTGGATCGCTCCCATCGCGCCGCTGGGGCTGGTCGCCCGCTCGGTCACCTCCTTGGAGTCGATGCCGCCGTAGAGCATCGCTGTCTGCTCGCTAAGACGGCCCCAACGCTTGCCGAAGATGGCCTCGATCTTTCGTTCGAGCTGCTCTGGCGAGAGCAGCCTGACCACACCGATCTCCTCGAGCTCAGCTAGCCGCTCAGCAGACATCGCAGCAGTCAGCCCGTCAGCCCGATAGAAGTCAGAAACGATCCAGTCTTTGAGCAGCTGCTTGAAACTGAAATCAGCTGCTCGGAACCGGTCGGCGATCGTGTCGACCTCGCACTGCATCGCCTGCCAGCTGCGATAGCGGGCGTCGGCGAAGGGATCGTCGAGGTCGTTCGGTGGCAGCATCGGGTGGCGACCGGTGAGCAGGTAGTAGGCATGGCCGGCCATCGTGCGGGCGAAGCGTGGGTCGGCTGCTGTCTGCTCGCCGAGCCACTGCAGGGCCCGCCACCGCTGGTCTTCCGGCAGCGGTGTGCCTTCAAAGCCGGCAGGAAACATGTCGTCAAACCAGCCTTCATGGCGACGGCCGTAGATGCTGAAGTTGGCATCAAACCGCCAGTAGTCTTGAAACAGCCCGGAGACAGGATCGAGTGTCTTGTGGCAGACGACACACTCTGCGGCCTGCATCGTCGGAATCTCATAGGCAGCGGTGGCCGCAGCCGCATCCGAGCCGCGTGAGGCAAGTTCGAGAATGTCGACACCGAGGAAGTGCAGATAGTACATCCTCGCCCGCAGCCGATTCCGGTTGGTCTCGGTGGTGGGATAGCGACTGAGATACTGAAACGTGCTCAGCAGGCCGGCATGCGGATAGAAGCCGGTGGCAGACTCCTGGTTCTCTTTCGGGCTGCGGCCGGTGAGCGCCGGGAGCCTGACGGGGAGATACTCAAAGGGATCGCTCGGGTCTGCAAAGGCGTCCTCGAGGTCTTTGAACACGCCATACCCGCGGGCGGAGTAGGGCGACACCATGATGTAGTCGCCGGTGATGATTTCGGTGAAGGGACGGTCGTGACGCACGATGTCGTCGATCAGCCGCATCGGTTCATCGAGCAGGGCCGCTCGATACTCGTTGGCGAGCTTGTAGCCTGCCTGGCGACGCTCTTTCTCGTCAGCGATATGGCTCAGGTCATGCCGCTGATACCAGCCGCGAGTCTTCTCAAAGTGCTCGTAGGAGAGCACCGTCTGATCGGGATTTCCGTCGACACCCTGGGTGAGAAAGATGTCGTTGAAGCCTTCGCGAAGCCTCGTGTAGAAGGCCTCCTCCTGCATCACCGCATCCAGCAGGGCTGGGATCACATCGAGGTGGCCCTCGGCAACCGCCGAACGCTCGGCAGCGGTGGGGAGTCGGCCAGCAAGTGAGAGCGTGGCCCGCCGGAGCAACGCCTGATCAGAGAGCATGGCCACGCCCGCGAAGAGTGAGGGGCGAACACTCGCCTCCTCCCCGCTTTCGGCGAGTGGGTCGGTCTGTCTCTCAACAAACGCCGCCACCACCGCGGCAGCTGCGGAGTCAGGGGAGAGCACTTCGCCGCCCCCATGCTCCAGGCCTCCAGTCGCTTTGAGGAGCAGCAGGGGGCCTTCCTCGGTGGTGATACTGGCGAGGGCCGAGAAGGCGGCCCGGTTGTGGCGATGAGCCGCCACGCGAGCGTCGCCAGTGGTCACTCGTGGATCTCGCAGCAAAAGCCGTGTGTCTTCCGCGTCGCCGCCCGGTTGGTGGCAGACAAAGCATTGCTGACGAGCCACTTTGGCCCACAGTTCATCCGCAAACCGCTGCTCGCTGAGCGAAAGCGTTGTTGAGCCGGGGCAGGCCGCCGGTTCTGCAGCAGCGGACGTGAGTCCACTCAGGACGATGATCAGGACGATCATCGGGATGGCGGCGGGTTGCATGAAGAGCATCGGCTGGAGAAACCCTTCGCAGGAACATTGCGGCAGGTTGTGTCACCCAAAGACCTGACGCTTAGCATATCCGAGCCGATGGAGGATCGCCGTGCTTTGGCCTCCGACCGTGATAAGATGCCGGCCAAGAACGATCGGTGGATTATTTGGGGGTGCTTTATGCGGTGGTGTTTTCTGCTGGTGGCGTTGGTGGTGGGTGGGCTGGCCCTGCGGACGGAGGCTGCGGAGTCGCACACGCCGCGGCCCAACATCGTGCTCGTCATCGCTGATGACCAGGGCTATGGCGACCTTGGGCACACAGGCAATCCCGTTATTCAAACTCCACACATCGACGCCCTGGCGAGTGAATCGACGAGCCTCACCGACTACCACGTGGCTCCCACCTGTTCGCCGACACGCGCGGCGCTGATGACCGGCCATTGGACAGATCGCACCGGTGTCTGGCACACGATCAATGGCCGCTCGATGCTCCGCGAAAATGAGGTCACGCTCGGCCGACTACTTGCCGACAGCGGCTACGCAACTGGGATGTTTGGTAAGTGGCACCTTGGCGACAACTTCCCCTACCGTCCAGAAGACCGTGGCTTTACGGAGGTGTATCGACACGGCGGTGGTGGTGTTGGGCAGACGCCAGACGTCTGGGATAACGCCTACTTCGATGGGCACTACTTCCACAACGGCGAGGTTGTTGAGGCTGAGGGCTTCTGTACGGATGTGTTCTTCTTGGCCGCAAAGAACTTTATCAAGACGTCGGTCGAGCAGAAGCAGCCGTTCTTCGCCTATATCAGCACCAACGCGCCGCATGGGCCGTTGCACTGTCCGCAGAAGTATCTCGATCTCTATGCCGATCAGCCGCCGGCGATTGCAGCCTTCTTCGGGATGATCACCAACATCGACGACAACGTCGGCAGCTTGCGGCAAATGCTGGCCGATCTCGGTGTGGCTGAGAACACGCTCTTCATTTACACAACCGACAACGGCACGGCGACTGGTGCAAACGTGTTCAACGCCGGGATGCGGGGCAAGAAGGGAAGCGAGTATGACGGTGGCCACCGTGTGCCGTTCATCGCCCACTGGCCAGCGGCGGGCTGGGACCGGCAGCATGCGTCCGATGTGCTCTGCCATGCGATCGACGTCGTTCCCACGCTTGCAGGGATTGCTGGCGTGGAGCCGCCAGCTTCCCTCCGTTGGGACGGTGTGTCGATTCGGGCTCTGCTCGACCCCGCTGCCGATGTCGACTGGGCGGATCGCATGCTCGTGACCGATTCCCAGCGAGTCCGTGATCCAGTCAAGTGGAAGCAGACGGCGGTGATGTCGCAGCAGTGGCGACTGGTCAATGGCAAGGAACTGTATGACATTGAGCGTGATCCTGGGCAGATGGCAAACGTGGCCGAGCAGCATCCTGAGCAGGTGCAGTTGATGCAGGCCTTCTATGACGCCTGGTGGACGGAGCTGGAGCCCACGTTTGCTCAGACCACTGAGATCTACCTTGGGCATCCCAACGAAGATGTGGTCACGCTGACCTGCCACGACTGGATCGGCTCGAGCTACTCCCCCTGGAATCAACGGTTTGTACGAGAAGGGCAGGGCTACCGAGCGGCTGACGCCAAGGAGCGTCGGGCGGCCCGCGGGGCAGGGAAGCATGACGCCCATTGGGCAGTGCGGGTTGCCACGCCGGGCACCTACCGTTTTGCAGTGCGTCGCTGGCCAGTCGAGGCTGACAAAAGCATCACTGCGTCGCTCCCTCCAGGGGCTGACGTGCCCGGAGCGACGAAGGCGTACCGAGCGGTGGAGGGGCGGGCGATTCCGGTGACCTCAGCAACGCTGCGGATCAACGATCGCGATATCGCGACGACCGCTGTCGGTGATGAGGCAGCTGCCGTGTTCACCGCACCATTGCCCGCAGGTTCGCACCGCCTGGCACCTGTGTTTACCACCGATGACGGACAGGAGATCGGCTGCTATTACTGCGATGTCAGTCTTGAAGAGCGTGATCCGGTGGCTGGGGCTGGCGAGCCGCTGGCCACACAGGGCGACGTCATTTTCTCCGATGACTTTGAGCGGACAGACCTCGGCCCATGGCAGGTGGCGATCCCTGCGTTCGAGGTGGCCGACGGCGTGCTGCGGTCGCACCAGGGGCGTGATGATCATGGTGCCGTGGGCCGCATGACGTTTCCGCCAACGGCGGATCTGGTGATGGAGTTTCGGTTTCGCTTTGCCGGATCACCATCGTTTAACGTGGTGTTTGACGACAAGGCCTTCAAGGGCTCGCATGCTGGGCATATCTGCCGGGTGATGATCAGCCCGAGCCGCGTGCGACTTGGGGATGATCGCGAAGGTGCTATGCGGAATGACATCTTTTCGCTGCGGCGTGATCAGGCTCTGCGAGATGTGGGCGAGCTGATGGCAGCAGGCCGTGGCATGGTGGTGCCGCGGGAGCTTGACCGAGATGCCTGGCACACCGGCCGGATCGAGATCGTCGGCGAGCAGATGCGGGTGGTGATCGATGAGGAGCCAGCGGGGCTTCTGCAGTCACCTGGGCTTGGGCATGCCAGCAAGGCAAGCGTGCACTTCACCGTGCTTGGGGAAGGCATGGAGTTTGATGATGTGCACCTCTGGCACGCCACGCCACTGCCTTAAGTAGCACCGCCGCCACTCAAGCACCAAGTCACTCAAGCAGCAAGTCACTCAAGCAGCACCGTCGCGCAGGCGATCTGAT
>CALCGM010000706.1 GCA_937900985.1 uncultured Planctomycetaceae bacterium
GGGGCGACGGCGATTGAGACGCCGCACATCGATGCCCTCGCTGCGGGGGGCCTGCGGTTTACCAGCGGTTACTGCTCCGCCTCCACCTGCACTCCGACCCGCTACTCCTTTCTCACTGGCACCTACGCCTTCCGGGGCGAGCGGACCGGCATCGCCCCGCCAAACTCCCCGGCGATCATCCAGCCGGGTACGGCGACGGTCGCTTCGCTGTTGCACGAGGCAGGCTATGAGACCGCCGTGATCGGCAAGTGGCACCTTGGCCTCGGCGGGCCAGACGGCCCCGACTGGAACGGCGAACTGCGGCCTGGGCCGCTTGAGATCGGCTTCGACAGCTGCTTCCTGCTGCCGACCACCAACGACCGCGTGCCGCAGGTGTTTGTCGAAAACAGCCGCGTGCGGAACCTCGATCCAGCCGATCCCCTGTGGGTGGGCTCGAAAAAGCCCACGGCCGACCACCCCACCGGCGAGAGCGAGCGGGCGAGCCTGAAAATGGACTGGTCGCACGGCCACAATCAGACGATTCACAACGGCATCAGCCGCATCGGCTTCTACACCGGCGGCCACGCGGCCCGCTTCCGCGATGAAGACCTCGCCGACACCTGGGTTCAGCGGAGCCGGGCCTTCCTCGCCGAGCGACAGGCGAGCGGTGGTGAGAAGCCGTTTTTTCTCTTCTTCGCGGCCCATGAGTGCCATGTGCCTCGCATCGTGCATGAGCGGTTTCAGGGGCTCTCGCAGCTCGGGCCCCGCGGCGACGCGATTCTTGAGTTTGACTGGTGCGTGGGCGAGCTGACGAAGATGCTGGCTGAGCACGGGCTCACCGACACCACGCTGGTTGTCCTCTGCAGCGACAACGGCCCCGTCCTTGACGATGGCTACAAGGATGAAGCGATTGAGAAAAACGGGAGCCACCGGGCCGCCGGTCTGTTCTCCGGTGGCAAATACAGCGTGTATGAGGGCGGCACCCGCACGCCCTTCATCACCGCCTGGCCCGGCGTGATTGAGCCGGGCGTGTCGGAGCAGATCGTCTGCACGATCGACCTCGCAGCCAGCCTGGCGGCCCTTGCCGGCCAGCCGCTGCCAGAGGATGCCTGTCTCGACAGCTTCAATGTGTCAGCCGCGTTGCTCGGCCGCGAAAACGCTGCCGGCCGTGACCATCTCATTGAGCAAGACAACGGCCAGAGCGGCAGCCTCGGTTTTCGAGTGGCGAACTGGAAACTGCTGCGGCATCCCCGCGAGAAGGCCAACAACCTGGTGGTGCAGCAGCCGCTGGCCATGACGCCGGTGCCCAGGCTCCAGCTCTTCGATCTCTCGGCAGACCCCGGTGAGAACAACAACCTTGCTGGGGCCCATCCCGAAGTAGCCGCGCGTCTTGAAGCGCGGCTCGATGAGGCGATCACCGCCGGTCGCACGCGGCCGTGAAACGCCGGGCGGTGAGCAGGTGCATGGGCGATCTGTGGTTTTTTTGTAGCGCTCATCGTCCGCTCACATTGTGAGCGTAGGCTCGGGCATAGTGATGTGTTTCTGGGCTCCAGTACGTCAGCTGGCGGCTGCGGAAGCAGATCGCAGTTCACACCTTGCTGAGTTGCCCTGCCATCCCCTGGCAGTTTGCCAATGGTTGCTCACTGACGTTGCCTCTGGCGATGTGTCTCATTCTGTGTTTATCCCTGCACGCTGTGCGCGAGAAGGATTTTTCATCGATGCAAAACCCATCCGACTGCCCGTTGTGTCCCGCTTCTGAGTTCATTGGCTCCCGCCGCCGTGGCTTCA
>CALCGM010000707.1 GCA_937900985.1 uncultured Planctomycetaceae bacterium
TGACAGAAAAATGAACGTGCGTGCACTTGCTGTAGGGAACGAGAACCGCGTGCAGAACTCCGCATAAACCGATACGCAGGCCCAGTACATGAGCACCGCCCGCACATCATCGCGACACACCGCTGCCGGCTGCAACGCGACGGTGCTCGCGGAAGTCGACTGGATAGTGAATGACCAGACCGTCGTCCGGCCTGACTTGGCGGTAATCTGCGAGGCGGCACCTGTCGGGCACCTCACATCGGCACCAGCGTTCATCGTGGAGGTGCTGTTGGAGAGCACCCGCAGCCGAGACCTCTCCTTCAAGCAGTCGCTCTACGCAAGCGAAGGCGTCGGCTGGTATCTGACCCTCGATGCCACCAACGGCAAGCCGCCGAGTGAAGCGGCAGGCAGCCCGCTCACGCTCCGGCGGCTTTGCGAACCTTCTTCAGCGGTCGGCCCGGTTGCCAACCGGCCGCTTCCCTCGATCGCTGCGGGAAACGCTGCGAGTGGTTACCGGCCGATCGCCATCGACACGCCCCTCACCATCGCCCTCTGCCCTGGCTGCACCATCGCCCCCGACCTCAGCCGTCTCATCCGGCAGCCATCCGCGGAGCACAAGCAATGAACGCCACGCCGCTCCTGTCGCGACTGCTGGCAGCCTGCGCGGCCGAGCACCTCGAAATTGTGCTCATCGGCAATGCCGCGGCCGCCCTCCACGGAGCTCCCGTGACCACGCTCGACTTCGACTTCATGTTTCGGGATACCCCGACCAACATGCGAAAGCTGAAGAGAGTTGCGGCGGCTCTCGGCGGGATGATTCTCAGGCCGTATTACCCAGTTTCGAGGCTGTACCGTCTCGTGCACGACGCATCTGGGCTGCAGGCGGATTTCATGCCGGTGATTCACGGCGTGCGGTCGTTTGAAGGTCTCAAAGCTCGGGCCGTTTGCCGCGACATGGACGGAGAAACCATCTTGGTCGCGAGCCTCGGCGACATTATTGCCAGCAAACGGGCGGCGAACCGCGAGCAAGATCGGGCAGTCTTGCCCATACTTGAAGAGTTGAGCGAGATGCTCGGTCGCGGAACACTGCCGACTCCGAAAAAGACTGCAGGGAAAAAAGCGGCAGAAAAAACGTCCACGGCCACCCCTGCCAGACGACGGAAACGCTCTTAGCCATGGCGAAGAAAAACCAGCCGCGGAACAAGCTGCGCACAAAGGCCGGCTCGCCCCGACCGGCTCCCACTCGGAGCGACGTCGATCGCGATGCAACGCTCAACGCCCTCTCCGCAGAGTCTCGCGAGCAGCTTCGCGACCTGATTCGCCGCCGGCTCGCGCTCCCGCTCGAACAACGCATGAACTTCCTCCGCCGTCGCATGTCTGGCGGCGGAACATGCCTCTGAGCAGGTCCTCGCAATCGGGCCCACGTGCAGTGCTGCCCTCGAACTCCTCCAATCAGCGGCTCGAGCGAGTGCGGGCCTACCTTGCTAGGCTGCCGCTCACCCACGCCCGCGGGATCGCCTACGGATCTGTGGGTCGGCGGGCGTTTGGCATGGCCAGCGACACCGACCTCCTCGTGCTCTCCGACGACCTGCCTCCCACAGTCCGCGAACGCATCGACCCCCTCGGCGACCACCGCACCGGCCTCGCCGAAATCGACGCCATCGGCTGGACCGAGGCTGAATGGCAACGCCGCCTCAGCGAAAACGAACCATTCGCCGCCCTCATCCAGCGAGAAGGGATTGCGGTGGAGCGGTGTGGCCTGACAGGGAAGTGAACGGAGGCCGCCTCATCCGGCGGCAGGGATGTCGCAGGTCTTCTGACATTTTCCTGCGGCCTTGTAGTTGGATCTAGTTCGCCGCGTAAACTTTGAGAATGTCAATAACGCTGCCCCCCAGCCTCGCTGCCCGTGATCGCGACACGATTGCCGCAGTTGTTGCCCAACTTCGGAGCCGGTGGCCAGTTGAACGGGTGGTTCTGTTCGGTTCGAAGGCTCGGGGCGATGACGACGAGGACAGCGATATCGATTTGTTGATCATCACACCGCACACCGTCGATCGCGAGACGGAGAATGCGATGGACGATGCCGCCTGGGAAACCGGTCTCGAGCATGGGCGCTGCGTGCAGCTGGTCATCCGGTCTCATGACCGGTGGTATCACGGCATCGATCAGGCCACAGCTTTGCGACTCCAGATCGACCAGGACGGCCGGGAGGTGTTTCGCCCATGACGGGAGAAGAGGCACGGCAGCGAACGGTCGAGGGCGAGTTGGCCTTGGCTCAGGAGTGTCTTCAAGAAGCCCGCTACGCTCTCGACGGAGGGTTTTTTCGCCTGACGCGTTCTCGGGCCTATTACGCCTGCTTTCATGCGGCCACAGCTGTTTTCTTGGCGCGGAACAGGTCGTACCGTCGCCATACCGGGCTGTTGGCGGCTGTTGATGCGGAACTCGTGAAAACCGGCGTCATCCCCAAAGCGTGCTCAACTGCTCTTCGGCGGCTGTACCAGTCGCGGCTGCGGAGTGATTACGGCGACGTCGCGCCGGTTTCGCAAGCCGATGCTACGCAATCAGTTGCCGAAGCCGAGGAAATCCTCAAGCAGCTTCTTTCATTAACTCGTGGGCAACCCTGAAGCCGGCACCGACTGACGCCGCAGCGACGGCTGGCCGACGCTCCAGTCGCCGGTCGCAATCGCTCACGCCCGCTCGCCTGGCGGCAGGGACTCCAGCAGCCGTGTGTCTGACTCATAGCGTTTCAGCGAACGCCGAAAAGAGCCTGTCGTTTTTGTCAGCACCAGTGAAAACGGGCTCCCGCTACGCTCCAGGACATGCGTGACGTCGCACTGATGCCAGTCCATCATCGCGAGGAGATGCCGACGGTCTTGCTCTCGGGCAGCGATTCGGCCGACCTCCTTATCGGGATCAGCCAGAAAGGCGTTGAGTTCCCCGCAGAATCGGCAGCTGCACGGCACCTCAGAACGACCGACAGCAGCCGCGTCAGCTCTTCCGCAAACGCTGTCGCTCCAAACTCGCGGCAGACCGCCACGACGAAGGATTTCAGTGAAGAGTTTGAGGGCTACACCGGCAACGCCGGCAACACGCTTGACCGCTGGACGGCTTCCATTCGTCCAGCGGAACAGCCGTGACGACGGCCGAGCAGATCCAGCGACAGTCCCCGCTGCGTGTAGTGATGCTCCAAGGCGAAGACCACTGGCCGGGCTCGCCGCATCCCGACACACGAGTCGATTGCCGACACGATCGCGTCGGTCGGTGTCGAAGGCTTGACCTCCCGACGCGACGGGCCACGCTGCGGCTTCAGCACGAGGTTGTAGGCCAGGGCCAAGCGTATCCCACTGGTCACGGGGCGGACCTCATGTTCGCAATCAGCGTAGAACGCGGCGTAACACGCACCCGTGCCAGCCGCGGCTTCGTCAAAGCCGATCCGCTCTTCTGCCATGCCGTGCCGGACGACCAAGCTGCCGCCGGCAAACGGGCCCGGCAGCACGGCAATCAGACTCGCCAGCATGCGGTCATGCTTCTCGCTGTCGCGATGCGAACGGAAAAAGCCTCCGCTGCGATACAGCAGGAGCTTGTAGAGCCTCGCCTCAAGCCGGTCCGCCGGAAGACCGAGCCGCTCCGCTGCCGTCCGTGTGACGTCGGCAATGCCCGCGTTCCACGCATCGCATACGGTGAACTTCTTGGGATCGAGCTCAAACGTCTTGCGGACCTTGGTGTCGACAAGCGTCCGCGTTCCCTTCCCGTACGGAGCCACTCGGCAAGATGCTGCCAGCTGCTTCGCCACGGTTCCCTTCAGCGGAATCCTGACAGGGCCCAAGCCCTGGACCTCGAGCCCAGGATCGGCGACGGGCAGCCGACCCGAGACACAGTAGTTCGCCGAACGAGCTGCCTGACTGATCGCTTCGGTCAGCCACTGAGCCGTCACCGAATCCTTGGTGCGTTGCTTTCTGGCCATCGATTTTTCTCCTGCTTTCCTCAGCGATGCGCTTTCCACTCAGCCATGACACCCACAGGGCCGCAGGTGTCGGACGGGATGACTGAGGATCTACTGCGGTAGGCCACTTGCGGCAGGCCAGCGGGCACGAACTCGACTTCGTGACGTCGCCGCAATCGGCAGTCGAGGTGAAGATCGGCAGCACAAACCCGTTGGAGTTCGCCTGGTTTCCCAGGACGTTTGCCAAGGCAAGCCTGACGGTGATCGGCCACGATCGCTGGGTCGCCGTCCACGGCAAGGTCGCAGCCCAAGTCGCCCTCCACCCGCGCCTGGGACATCCTGCCGTGGGTCTCCGCCACCGGCTTCCTGATCATCGGCGGCTGGACCATCTGGCAGAAACTTGGCGACGTCGCGGCAGGCGTCTTCGGCGGATAGCCTCCGCGGCTGGATTTCGGCCACTCCTTCGCCCTCCTGAGTGTCACCCACGCGGCCACCGGTCTGCCTGCAGCAGCACCGCCTGGCAAAAAGCATGCTCACCGCTCCCTCGCTGCGGGGCTGTCCTGCTCGCCACCGACGGCCCATAATCCACCCCGTATGCTTTCCCCCGCGATCGACACCCCTGCTGGGCCAGAAGCCGCTGCCGCTCCGCGGCCTGCGACGGCGTATGCGCGGGTGGTGAAACGGCTGCTGGATGTGGCCGGGGCGGCGGGGCTGCTGGTGGTGCTCTCGCCGGTGCTGCTGGCGACGGGGCTTGCAGTGGCGGGGCTGACCGGCCGGCCTGTGCTCTTTCGCGATCGCCGGGCGGGCCGCGACGGGCGGCCGTTTACGCTGCTGAAGTTTCGCTCGATGCGGGAGGCGACCGGGCCAGATGGCAGGCCCCTGCCCGACGCCGAGCGGCTGACCGGGTTTGGGCGGTTTCTGCGACGGACGAGCCTCGACGAACTGCCGCAGCTCTTCTGCGTGCTCTTCGGCACGATGAGCCTCGTGGGGCCGCGGCCGCTGCCGGAGCGGTATGTCGCCCGCTACTCCCCGCGGCAGGCCAGCCGGCTCTTCGTTCGCCCGGGCCTCACCGGCTGGGCCCAGACCCACGGACGCAACGCCGTCGACTGGGACAAGCGGCTCTCCCTCGACGCCGACTACGTGGCCATGCTCGGCACCCCGTTTGGCCTCCTCCTCGACCTCCGCATCCTCGCCGCCACCGCCGGCCAGGTGCTCCTCCAAGCCCTCACCGGCCGCGGCGTCAGCGCCCCCGGCCACGCCACGATGCAGGAGTTTCGGGGGGAAGAGCCGCGGCAACCTCAGCCGGCGACGCCCGGCGTGAGCACATCATCGCCCAGCGAGTGACGCGATCGCTGCGGCTGCGGGGGGCGTGATCGCGTCGGAAGGGCTCCTCACTCCGCCTCTGCCAGTTCCGCGGGCCCGACAAGGCGGTAGCTCGTGCTGCGGCCGCCGCCGGGATTTTGCACGAGGACGCCAGCTTTCACGAGGTCTCGCACGTCGCGAAGCGCCGTGTCTTGCGAGCACTTCGCAAGCTTCGCGTATTGTGAGGTTGTGAGAACGCCTTTGAAGCGATCGAACATCCGGTTGATCACACGCCGCTGCCGATCGTTGACGCCCATCGGCCCGAGCCGACGCCACAGCTCGGCCTTGTGCAGCACCGTCGACAGCGTCTCCCCGCTGGATGCGACCGCACGATCAAGGCAGCCGAGAAACCAGGTGAGCCAGCCCGTGATATCAAGGCCGCCCCGCTGGGCCCGCTCAAGCTCGCGGTAGTACGCCTTTCGCTCGGCCTCGATCTGGGCGGACATGCTGTAGCAGCGGTGGGAAACCCCGTCGGCACGGGCGAGCGCCGCATCAGCGATCGCCCGCGCGATCCGTCCGTTGCCGTCTTCAAACGGATGGATCGTCACAAACCAGAAGTGGGCCACCCCGGCCTTGAGCACGGGGTCGATCTCAGCGGCACCCTCGGAGGCCCCCTCAGCGGCACCGTTGAACCACGCCAAGAACCGCTGCATTTCCCCCGGCAATCGGTCTGCTGCCGGCGCGATGAAATGCACCCGCTCGCGGCCAATCGGCCCCGACACCACCTGCATCGGCCCAGCCTCCGGCGGCCGCCACTCCCCAACCGCGATGTGCGACATCCCGCTGCGACCGTTGGGGAACAGGCCGCTGTGCCAGGCGAAGAGCCGCTCGGCCGTCAGGTCGCTCCCGACGTTTTGCGTGGCATCGAGCATCATTTCCACAACGCCCTCAACTTCGCGGCTGGGCCGCGGCAGCCCGGCCACGTCAAGCCCGAGCCGACCCGCCAGGGAAGACCGAACCTCGGCCGCATCGAGCATCTCCCCTTCGATAGCCGAGGACGTGACAACTTCCGACGTGAGCATCACGAGCGTCGCCTCCTGGCCAAGGTCGAAGCCCAGCGACTGCATCCGGCCCAGCAGCAGGCCCTGCCGGTGCCGAACTCCCGCCAGAAGCCCGAGGAGGTCCTCGCTCCGCCAGACAAGCTGCGGCCATTCCGGGCTTTCATGAATGAACCGCACGACATGTTCTCCAGCCAAGAAGTTCTCCAGCCAAGCGGGTTGACCACGAGCACCAACCAAGAGCCCCATTCACCGCACTTTCTGCGGCGATTATGCCCACTATTCACCGCACAAGCAAACATGATCGCGGCGACTCCTGCGGCGGACGATCCGAAGAACGGGCCGGGAGTTCGGGAACGCATGCTGGATGCTCCATCGAACGGGACGGGAGTTCGGGGGCGCATGCTGGATGCTCCATCGAACGGGACGGGAGTTCGGGGGCGCATGCTCGATGCTCCATCGAACGGGACGGGAGTTCGGGGGCGCATGCTGGATGCTCCATCGA
>CALCGM010000708.1 GCA_937900985.1 uncultured Planctomycetaceae bacterium
AGATTCGCAGAGCCATGGCCTACATCGATCCCCACATCCACATGGTCAGCCGGACCACCGACGACTACCGCCGCATGGCGGAGGCGGGCTGCGTGGCCATCACCGAACCTGCCTTCTGGGCCGGCTTCGACCGCTCGAGCCCGGCTGCCTTTGCCGACTACTTTCGTCAGCTGACCCAGGTCGAGCCGCGGAGGGCAGCCGCCTACGGCATCGACCACTACTGCTGGCTGTGCATCAATCCCAAAGAAGCAGAGGATCCGGTCTTTGCCCGCGAGGTGATCTCGCTCGTGCCGGAGTTTCTCGAGGCAGGCAACGTCTTGGGCATCGGTGAGATCGGCCTCAATAAAAACTCCAAGAATGAGCTGCTGATTCTCGAGGAGCAGATCGAGCTGGCCAAGCGACACGATCAGCTGATCCTCGTGCACACGCCGCACCTGGAAGACAAGCTCAAGGGCACGCGGCTGACGATGGATGCGCTGACGGCGGCCGGCATCGATCCGGGGCGGGTGCTGATCGACCATGTCGAAGAACACACCGTGGCCGAGGTGCTCGACCGCGGCTTCTGGGCGGGGATGACGCTCTATCCCGACAGCAAGTGCACGCCGCAGCGGGCCGTCGACATCATCGAGTGTTATGGCAACGAGCGGATCTGGATCAACTCCGCTGGCGACTGGGGGCCGAGCGACCCCTTGAGCGTGCCGAAGTGCCACCGCGAGATGCACCGCCGCGGCCATGCTCGCTCGCTGGCTGAAAAGATCAGCCTGGCCAACCCGATCGCCTTCCTCAGCCAGAGTGCAGCCTTCAGGCTGCCTTCCGGGGTTCGCCTGCCGGCGTGAACCGGTGCAGCTGCGCGGCCACCCGACGGCCAAGGTGAGCCCGCCCAATCTCTCGGATGCTGCTGCAGATCCGCAGCACCTCAGCGTCGCTGAGCTGTGGATAGGTCGGCAGCATGATTCCCAGGGCGCCGAGCCGGTCGGTGACCGGCAGCACCGTGCGGCGTTTGCGGGCCGACTGGCGGTAGGGCGGCAGGCGGTGGATCGGGATAAACATCGGCCGAGAGTCGATGCCCCGCTCGGAGAGCTCCGTAGCGAGATCATCGCGGCGGCAGCCGAAGGTCACCGGATCGATCAGGCAGGAAAACAGCCACGGGGCCGCCTCGGCCCAGGGGGCGTCGTCGCGGATGGCCACTCCCGGCACGTCGGCCAGCTCTTCGGCATACAGCCGGAGGATGGCGCTGCGGCGGGCGATGATCGCCTCCCGCCGCTCCATCTGGCCGCAGAGGATTGCCGCGGCCACATTGGTCATGCGGTAGTTGAAGCCGACGATCGGGAAGTGGTAGCGCTTCTGGGGATCCATCCCTTGGCCGCGAAGCAGGGCCATGCGGTGGCAGAGCGACTCGTCGCTGCAGGTCACCGCCCCTCCTTCGCCCGACGTCAGAATCTTGTTGCCGAAGAAGGAGAAGGTGCCCACGGTGCCCAGGCTGCCGCAGAGCCGCCCCTTGTAGCGGGCAAAGGTGGCCTCCGCGGCGTCTTCCACGACCCACAGGCCGTGGGTGATGGCGAGCTTCATGATCGGATCCATGTCGGCCGGGTGGCCGAGCAGGTGGACCGGGATGATGCCCTTGGTCTTGGGGGTGATGGCCGCCTCGATGGCTGCCGGATCGAGGCACCAGGTGGCCGGATCAACATCGACAAACACCGGCTCTGCCCCGCAGTAGCGGACGGCATTGGCGGTGGCGATGTAGGTCATCGACGGCACGATCACCTCATCGCCCTGACCGAGGCCGAGGGCCGCCAGCGCCAGGTGCAGGGCGGTGGTTCCGCTGGTGGTGCCCAAGGCAAAGCGGCTGGCGGATGCCTCGGCAAACTCCCCCTCGAAGCGGTCGAGAAAGGCCCCCGTCGATGAGATCCAGGTGCTGGCCACCGCCTCCGCCGCATAGCGGGTTTCCAGGTCGGAAAGGTCGGGCATCGAGACCGGGATGAAGGAGGGCTTCATGGAAACATCCTGCGAGA
>CALCGM010000709.1 GCA_937900985.1 uncultured Planctomycetaceae bacterium
GCGCCTCCTGCGCCGACATGAACCGGTCTCGGTCGGTGTCTTCCTCAACCTTCTCGAAGGGGTGGCCGGTGTGCTTCAGAAGGATCGTGTTGAGCTTGTCCTTGATGTTCCGAAACTCCTTGGCATGAATCATGATCTCTTCCGCCGTTCCCTGCATGCCAGCGAGCGGCTGGTGGATCATGATCCTGGAGTTGGGCAGAGCCCGTCGCTTGCCTTTGGCGCCTGCCGTCAGCAGCACTGCGCCCATCGACGCACACTGCCCGATGCAGTACGTGGCCACATCGCACGTCACAAACTGCATCGTGTCGTAGATCGCCAGGCCAGCCGTCACGCTCCCGCCCGGAGAGTTGATGTAGAGGTGGATGTCTGCCTTGGGGTCGTCGGACTGCAGAAACAGAAACTGAGCGACGATCGCATTGGCCACTTCGTCATTGACCTGGGTGCCAAGGAACACGATGCGGTCCTTGAGCAGGCGGCTGTAGATGTCCATCGCCCGCTCTTCGCGGCCGCTCTTCTCGATGACGTAGGGGATCAGGGGCATGCTCGTTCTCGTAGGTGTGAGATGTGGCCGTTGGTTGACCAGCTGGTGGCCGAAGGCATCAGCGCGGCCGCATCACCGCGGGCCCGCACCGGCAGTCACGTTTTTTTGTCAGGAAGCCTCTTCCTCGTCAGCCACCGGGGGCTTGGAGAGCACCTCGTCGACGAGGCCATACTCCTTCGACTCGGTTGCCGTCAGGTAACGGTCGCGGTCGGTGTCTTTGGCGATCCGCTCAAGAGGCTGCCCGGTATGGTCGGCCAGGATCTGGTTGAGCACTGCCCGCGTCTTGAGGATCTCGTCGGCTTGGATCTCGATGTCGCTCACCTGCCCACCAACCTGGCCGTAGGGCTGATGGATCATCACCTTGGCGTGCGGAAGGACAAACCGCTTGCCCTTCGCACCGCCGGCCAGCAGCACGGCGCCACCACTGGCAGCGAGCCCGACGCAGTACGTCGCCACCGGACACGACAGGATCTGCATCGTGTCGTAGATCGCCATCGTGGCCGTGACGCTCCCGCCTGGCGAGTTGATGTAGAAGTGGATGTCCTTGCGGCGGTTCTCGCTCTGCAGATAGAGCAGCTTCATCACCAGTTCGTTGGCGTTGCCGTCGTAGATCTCTCCCTGCAGGAGGATGATTCGGTTTTCCAGGAGAAGATCACCAAGGGTCATCGTCCGCTGCCGCTGGTAGTCGCGGTGTGCAGACGACAGCCGGGGATCGACGAGACTGTCTGGGCGGGAGGCGATGGGGAGATGCTGCATCGGTGCTTTCTTCTCGGAGTCTTCTCGGAGTGAAGGGTGCTGAGGGCCGCGCTTACCGTCGACCACCGCGAGCGGCGCCTGCTTCGGCATGCTTGGCAGTCGGGATCTCCTCTTCACCGGCGGCCACGCCACACACAGCATGGTCAACAGCGTCGGCGTCAGGCTTCTCAAACTCAAACGGCACGTCAGTGAACGACGCCTCAGCCTCGATCAGGCCGATCGTCTTTCGCTCGATAATCTGATTCCGAAGGACGTCCATCAGCCCTCGCTTCTCGAGGTTCGCCCGCACACGCCGGGGCGACTCGCCAGTCTGGGTGGCGATGGCTCGGATCTCGTCGTCGTAGTCGGCCGCAGTCTCGGCGATCGACTCCTCCTCAGCGATCCGCTCCAGGATGAAGTGTTCTTTCAGCGAGCGGGCGGTGCTCGCCATCACACTCTGCCGCAGCTGATTGACGTAACGACGAATCGAGTCGTCGTCGAAGCCACTTCGCCGCAGCTCGAGGATCGCCCGCTCCAGCTCCCGCAGGCTCTGTCGCTTCAGCAGCTCCGGAGGAAGCTCCCAGCTGGCCGACGCCGTCAAGGCCTCGGCGACCTGCTGCCGTACCCGCTGCCGGCGGTGCCAGTCGAGTCGGCTCTCCAGCTGCTTTCGCACGGCCGCGCGAAGCTCTTCCTCAGATTCAAACGCGCCAAGGTCGGCGATCACCGCCGGCGTCAGCTCAGGAAGCTCAAACCGCTTCACCTCGAGCACCGTCAGCTCCATCGTCACCTCCTTGCCGCGGAGGTCTTCAATGGCCGCCTCATCGGAGATCGTCACCGCAGCGGAGAGCGTGTCGCCAGCCTTGGCAGACGCGACGAGCTCTGCAAACCCGTCGAACTCGGCGTCAGCAAACGAGACCTTCGGCCGCACGACAATCTCAAGCTCGTCGGCCCGCGAGATCTCCTTGTCGCCGTCGAGAAACCGCAGGCTGGCCACCACGAGATCACCAGACGCGGGCGAGGCTTCACTGGGGACCAAGCGACCACGCTCCCGCAAGAGATTCCCCAGCGCTTCTTCGACGTCTTCGTCACTGATCTCCCGACTGGGCCGCTCGATCGCAAGCCCCTTCCACGCGGGCAGCTCAAACTCCGGCCTCACCTCGATGCCAAACTCGAAGATCATCGGCCCTTCTTCGGGGAGCAGCACCGAGCCGACGTCGAGGTCGGGCTCGCTGATCGGGGCCAGCTTCTGCTGTTCGGCAACCTGCTCCATGGCATCGCTGAGCAGCTTGGTGCGAATCTGATCGGAGAGCTCCGTCTTGAATCGCTGCCCGACGAGCGCCCGCGGAGCCCGACCAGGGCGAAAGCCCGGCAGCGCTGCGGTCGGCACCAGTTCTTTGACAGCGTCCTCGTGGTAGCGATCGATGTCTTCACGGGGGATGGTGACCTTCACCCGTCGCTGACAGGTCGACACGGAGGTCACAGCGATCTCGATGGCGAGCGGCGTGGCCACAGCCACCTCATCACCGAGCTGGTCAGCGGCAGAATCGAGCGTGGACGACGACGAAGAGGAATCACTGGCCGACATGGTCACTC
>CALCGM010000710.1 GCA_937900985.1 uncultured Planctomycetaceae bacterium
ACCCGTCCCGCTTGCGTGTGTATTCGCTTTGCGGCCCGAGGACCCGTCCCGCTTCATCTGCCGAGCCGGACCGCCCGCGCGGTCACACCTTAGTAGTTGGGGGTTGGGGCTCGGAAGTCGTCGAGGTTGACGGAGCGAAACCAGTCGATGGTTTTGGCGAGGCCTTCGCGGAGTGGCACGGTGGGCTGCCAGCCGAGCCGCGACTCGGCGAGCGAGATGTCGGGCCGGCGGCGTTCGGGATCATCGACCGGCAGGGGCTTTTCGATCAGCGGCGACGAGGAGCCGGTCAGTTCCAGGGTTAGCTCTGCCAGCTGCCGGATCGTGAACTCGCCTGGATTGCCGATGTTGACCGGCCCGGGGAAGTCGTCGGGGCCATTCATCATGCGGATCATGCCGTCGACGAGATCGTCGCGGTAGCAGAAGCTCCGTGTCTGCGAGCCGTTGCCAAAGAGCGTGATCGGGTCGCCGGCGAGGGCCTGGCGGATGAAGTTGGAGACGACCCGGCCGTCGAAGGGGTGCATCCGCGGCCCGTAGGTGTTGAAGATCCGCACGATGCGGACATTGACGCCGTTGTGGCGGTGGTAGTCCATGAAGAGGGTTTCGGCAGCCCGCTTGCCCTCGTCGTAGCAGGCCCGCGGCCCGATCGGATTCACCGCTCCGCGGTAGTCTTCCGGCTGCGGATGCACCTCCGGGTCGCCGTAGACCTCGCTGGTCGACGCCTGCAAGACCTTGGCCCGGCACCGTTTGGCCATGCCGAGGACATTGATCGCCCCCATCACCGACGTCTTCATCGTCTTGATCGGGTTGAACTGGTAGTGGCCCGGGGCGGCAGGGCAGGCGAGGTTGTAGATCTCATCCACCTCCAGCCAGATCGGCTGGATGATGTCGTGCCGCACGAGTTCGAAGTTCTGCCGGCTGAGCAGATGAGTCACGTTGGTCTTCTGGCTCGTAAAGAAGTTGTCGACGCAGATCACGTCGTGGCCGTCGTCGACCAGTCGTTCGCAGAGGTGGCTGCCGAGGAAGCCGGCGCCGCCGGTGACGAGGATTCGCTTGAGCGTGGGCATGCGGCGGATTCCTGAGCCTGTGGGCTGTGTTGAATGAAGGGCCGGACGGGGCAGAAAAACTCCGGCAGGGGTGATCCCCTTGGGGTAGACTTCAAGTCTCGCGGACGTGTACGAGATTTGAAACTCCGGAGATCCCATGCCAGACCGCATCCTTCGTCGTGACCTGCTCCACGGGCTTGCTGCAGGCGGAATTCTCACAGGAGGGGCGATTGCGGCAGGGCTGACGGCTGGCTCGGCCAAAACGGCTGAGCAGATCGAACGGGGCGAACGCGGCGGCATCCGCCAGTCGATTGTCTACTGGTGCTTCAACGCTCCCAACGACAACCCCGAGATTCCCAGTTGGGATATCGAGCGGATGTGCGAGGTGGCCGCCCAGCTCGGCTGCCATTCGATCGAGCTGGCCCCACGGGAGGCCTGGCCGGCGATCAAGAAGCACGGCCTGACGTCGGCGATCGTCTCCAACGGGATGCCAGGCCGGCCCTACATGAAGGGCTTCAACAACCCCCGCTACCACGACGAGGTCGTTGCCCGCACCATCGAGAGCATCGACGCGGCCGCCGACGCCGGCTTTCCGGCGGTGATTGCCTTCACGGGCTTTAAGTGGCGAGACGCCGACGATCCTGCCAGCGGCGAAATCTCTCGCGACGAGGCCGCCGCCAACTGCCTCGCTGGCCTGCAGCGGGTGGTGCCCCATGCCGAAAAGCGGGGGGTGAGCATCTGCATCGAACACCTCAACACCCGCGACGACTCGCATCCGATGAAGGGCCACCCGGGCTATCAGGGCGACGATGTCGACTGGCTGGCCGACATCGTGCGAAGGGTGGGCTCTGAGCGGATGAAAATGCTCTTCGACATCTACCACGTGCAGATCATGCATGGGGATGTCATCCGCAGGCTTGAGGCCCATCGCGATGTGATTGGCCACGTCCACACCGCCGGCAATCCCGGTCGTGGAGAGCTCGATGATCATCAAGAGATCAACTACCCGGCGATCATGCGGAAGCTGATCGAGCTGGAGTATGCGGGCTATGTCGGTCAGGAGTTTATCCCGACGCGGGATCCCTTCGCCGGCCTCAGTGAAGCCGTCGACCGCTGCGACGTCTGACGATCTGGCGGATCGCGGCGATGTGGGCGAGTGGCAGACTGGCCATGGTTTGTTCGGCTGGGCCAGCCGCTCCTGCCGTAGTGCGGTGTTTCGTCAGCTCGGGTCGACGAGCACGATCCGCAGATCGGCGACATTCGTTCCCGTGGGGCCCGTCTGGATCAGGCCGCCGGCTTCCCTGAGCAGCGGAAACGCGTCGCAGCCGTGAACCGCTTCGGCCACCCGGAGGCCAGCATCCGCGATCGCGCGGGCAACCGTCGCGTCGGCCACGCCGCCGGCGGCGGAGGTCGGGCCGTCTTCGCCATCGGTGCCAACGCTGGCGATCAACAGCCCGCTCGGCCACGGCTCACGGGCCTGGAGCCGAGCGAGCGCCGCGGCCACGGTCTGCTGGTTGCGGCCGCCGAGGCCATGCTCCTCAGGGAGACAGACGGTCGCCTCGCCGCCTTCAATGATCGCGAGGCGTTGCGGAGACGCCCCGCGGGCCGCGGCGAGACCCTCGGCAGCCAGCCGCTCGCCAACCTCGTTTGCCGTTTCACGCGCTGCTGGATCGGCATGCCGAAGCCTTACCGCGTAGCCACGGCCTGCGGCCTCCGCTGCGGCGGCCTCGATCGCCGTTGCGTTGGAGCCGAGGAGATGATGGCTCACCTCGCATCCTGCGGGCGTTTGCCAGCGGCCTGAAGGCGAGGCCGCGGCGGGCGGCGGGGTGTTCGGCGAGGCCGCAGCACGCCTCAGATGGGCAACGATCGCCGGAGCCACGCCCGCATCGACCACGGCAAACTGCTCGAGGATCGCCATTGCCTCACTGGCGGTGGCGGCCACGGGCATGCAGGGGCCCGAGCTGATGGTCGCCAGCGGGTCGCCGATCACATCGGAGATCACGAGCACCACGAGCCGGCCGCTGCGGCAGCTGCGGGCCAGGCCGCCGGCCTTCACGAGGCTCACGGCCTGCCGCACGCGGTTGAGCTGCGTGATGTCGGCCCCGTGCTCCGAGAGCCACCGCGTGGCGGCGACGAGCTCCGGCAGCGGAATCCCCGGCTGCGGCGCGGTGAGGATGGCCGATCCTCCGCCGGTGATCACGGCAAGGGCGACATCATCGACTGACAGCTGGCCGAGCATCGCGAGCATCTGCTTTGTGGCGGCGACACAGGCCGCAGTCGGCTCGTTGCGGCCCGCGGGCCGAACCTCGCGGACCTCCAGCCGCGGGAGGGCGTGGCCACAGCCAGCCGGCACGCCGACGAGACCTTCCAGGGCCAGGCCTTCCGGGATCAGCTGCTCAAGCCCGGCGGCCATCCCCGCTGCCGCCTTGCCGCCGCCGACCGCGACCAGCCGTCCACCAGGGCCCAGCCGCGCCGGGGGATCAAGAGGCTGGCCGTCGCAGAGCAGCTGGCCGTCGTCGATCCGCAGCTGGCTGGCGATGAGGTGCTCCGGCTGCACAGCTCGAATCGCAGCCTGCCAGATGGCCTCAGCGTCGTCGCGAAGAGCCGCCATTATTCCGGACCATCAAACGGCAACGGGATGTTTTTCGGGTCGAAGCGGGCCAGGTCGATGCCGCCGCGGGCTTCTTCCTCGAGGAGTTTCACCCGCATCTCCAGGCGTTCGAGTCGACGAGAGAGCAGGGCTGGTGTTTCTTCCGGTGGCGGAGGCCGCTTTGGCCGCGGCACCGGCGGGTAGCCCAGCTGCCGCTGCAGGGCGGCGAAGAAATAGAGCGGGTCTTTGCC
>CALCGM010000711.1 GCA_937900985.1 uncultured Planctomycetaceae bacterium
CCAGGGCGAGCCAAAGACCTTCGAGGAGGCCTGGGCGACGTTGTCGTACTTGATGTCGCCCGGGAAGACCTCGCCGTCATACTTCGTGAGCATCGGCTTGGGGTCGAAGAGGTCCATCTGCGACGGGCCGCCCATCATGAACAGCGAAATCATCGCCTTCGCCCTGGGCTCGTGGTGCGGCCGTTTGGGCAGCGTGTCAAACCGCTCGGGGATCTCCAGCGGTGGCTTGGCAGGAGCGGCGAGCAGGCCGTCGTCGGCAAGCAGGCTGGCCAGCGCCAGGCCACCAAGACCAAAGCCGCCGGCGTGCAGCAGGTGACGTCGGGAACAGAGCTGGGGGCGGCTCATGAAGGCACCTCTAGTCGACATAGAGAAAACGGCTTGAGCTGAGGAGCACCTGGCAGTAGCTGGCGACCGCCTCAGCCTGCGGATCGGGCAGCGGCACGCCTTCGGCGGGCGGGCTGGCCTCGGCAGCGGCGGCATGAAACTGCCGCAGCGACTCCGCCTGCTCGGCGATGTGGATCAGGCCTTCGCTGATGGCCTGCTCGCTCGGCTCGCGGGCGGTGAGCAGCCTCCAGGCAAGGGTGAGCTGCGCCCGAAGATCCCCGGGCCGCTCTGTCCGCAGCCGTTCGGCAAGAGCTTTTGCCGTCTCCAGCACAAACGTGTCGTTGAGCATGAACAGCGACTGCGGGGCGACGGTGCTCGACACCCGCTGCTCGCAGTTGGGCAGCATGGTGGGGGCGTCGAAGGTGGCCAGGGCTGTCAGCGGCGTGGATCGTCGGCTGAGCACGTAGAGCGAGCGACGGGCGGCTGCTCCACCTGCGTCGGTGATGCCCACGATGTCGCCGTTGACGTTGTACTGCTCCTGGCCGAGCACGATCCGGCCGAGCTCGTCGCGGCCTACGTTGACTGGCGGGCCCCCCGCCTCACCTCCCAGGCGGGACGACACGGCAAGCATCGCGTCACGCATCGACTCGGCATCGAGCCGACGAACCTGCCAGCGGGCGAGCAGCCGGTTCTCGGGATCCTGTGTCTCGGACTTCCGGTTGCTCGCCTGCTGCCGGTAGGCCGTGCTGGTGACCATCAGCCGGTGCAGGTCTTTGAGCCGCCAGCCGCTGGCCATAAACCGGCTGGCCAGAGCGTCGAGCAGGGCAGGGTGGCTCGGCGGCTCGCCCGCCAGGCCGAAGTCGCCTTCGCTCGCCACCAGGCCTTCGCCGAAGTGGTGCATCCAGACGCGATTGACAAGCACCCGGGCCACGAGCGGATGCCTGCCGCTGGTGAGCCAGCGGGCGTAGGCGAGCCGCCGGCCGCTTGAGCCCCCGTCAACCACGGCCGGCTCGAAGGGCGTCACCTGCTCGCTGGCCAGGACGGTCAGCTCGCCAGGAGCCACCGCCTGCTTCGGCTGGGCGGGATCACCGCGGTGCAGCAGGTGGGTGTCGGGGATGCGGTCGCGGACCTCAAGGGCAGCCCGCAGGAACTCCTCGGGCGGCTTCGTTTTGCGAAGCTCGGCTGCCTCGGCACGCCGCGCTGCCACCTTCTTCTGTGCCTCGGCGTCGTAGAGGTCGAGCGAGTAGAGGGCAAGCGCGGAGGGATACTTCTTGATCAGCGCCTGCTGCTGGGGCGTCTGCTCTGCCTTGGGGGTGGCGCGTGCGAGGCGATACGGCTCGCGATCCTCCTCAGGCAGCTTCACGATCTCCTTCTCAAAGATCTCATCGAGAAACTGCTTCTCCATCGCCTTGGCGTCGGCATCGATGGCCGCGGCCTGCTGTTCGATCTCGGCTGCCTTGGCCCGATCGTCGGGCGTGGCCAGTGAACAGAGCCGCTGCGCGGGCGGCCGCCACTGGGCAGTGTCGAAGACTGGCTCGAAGATCGCTCGCAGCCGGTAGTAGTCGGCCTGGGGAATGGGATCGAGTCGGTGGTCGTGGCACTGGGCGCAGCCGACGGTGAGGCCAAGCAGCGACGAGGAGATCACCTTCAGCTGTTCGGCAACGACGTCGTTGCGGGCGAGCACGGCATCGGGCGGGTTGTCGCCGGTGCCATCGGGAGCGGTCCGCAGGAAGCCGGTCGCGATCAGCAGCTCGCGGCGAGTCGGATCGAGGACGGCGTCGTTGGTCTCCCCCTGCACCACGTCGGCCAGCTCATCCCCGGCCAGCTGTTCGGTGATGAACTGATCCCACGGCTTGTCGGCGTTGAGCGAGTCGACAACGTAGTCGCGATACCGCCAGGCATGCGGCCGCAGCGAGTCGGCCTCCACCTGACCGTTGGAGTCGGCAAACCCCACGACATCGAGCCAGTGTCGCGCCCACCGCTGGCCGTAGGCCGGCGAGGCCAGCAGCCGTTCGACCAGCTGCTCGTAGGCATCGGCGGCGGTGTCGGTGACGAAGGCGTCGATCTCGGCAGGGGTCGGTGGCAGGCCGGTGAGGTCGAAGCTGAGCCGCCTGATCAGGGTCTTGCGATCCGCGTCGGGGGCGAAGGCGAGCCCCGCGGCCTGCTGCTGCCCGATCAGAAAGGCATCGACGAGCGTGCGGGCTCGGTCGCCCTCGGCGGTCGCAGGCAGCGGCGGATCGGCAATCGGCTGAAATGCCCAGTGGCTCCGTTCCGCCTGGCTGATAAACGGCCCCGGGGGGAGGCTCTCCGGCTCCTCACTTTCCACAGGAGCGCCCGCGGCGATCCATGCCCGCAGCGTGGCGATCTGCTCTGCCTCCAGCGGCTTGCCCTCCTGCGGCATCTCGCCCGACTCGACCACACGCACGAGCAGGCTGGCGTCGGGGTCGCCCGGCACGATCACCGGCTCTCCGCTGTCGGCGGCTTCAAGCAGAAACCGCCGCAGCCGCAGGTCGACGCTCCCTGCCACGGGCTCTTCCTCGCCATGGCAGTGGGTGCAGGCGGCCTTGAGGATCGGCCGGATGTCGCGGTCGAACGACGGGGCTGCAGGAGCCGGCACGGCCGCCAACCCGCAGATGCCGGTCACCGTCACGCAGAGGCCCGCCAGCCAGCCACCGCCGCGGAGCGTGTTGCCTGCGGTCTTCATGTCGATCACACCCCCTGAGGCGTCGCTGCTCTCCCTCCGCTTCATGCTACCCCCGGGCAGCCTGCGGTGTCATCGAGCGGTGGCGGCAGCGGGCCTCAGTTGTGCGGCTCAGCGGCCAGCGAGACACGGATGAGTTCCGCGTCGTTCCGCACGAAGATCGACCGCTCGGCGTAGGCGGGCGGGCACCAGACCACGTCGCGACCGAAGGCGACGTTGGTGGGCTCAATCAGATGGGCCCGGTCGCGTTCGGTATAGCCCTCGGGGGAAAGCTCAGCGATCACCAGGTCGCCAGTTTCGGTAAACAGGAAGTAGCGGTCAGCCTGCCGCGTGATGAAGGCGGTGCCGCAGCCCTGCAGCCGGCCGGGCAGTGGGCCACCGTCGCTGAAGACCACCTCGCCGCTGGGGATCGCCACCACCCGCAGGTCGCCCTTCTCATGGAAGCCGCAGAGATGGCCATCGAGCACAAAGGGCTGCACGTTGACCGCCGAGATACCGTGCTGCCGCTTGTTGCGCCACACCACCTCGACGCCAGGTGTGTCCTGCCGGAGCGTGAGCAGGAGGTTCTTCTCTTGAAAACCACCGATGTAGAGATAGTCGCCAATCCGCACCGGCTGCATGATGATCGAGCCGTTGTCGGCGTTGTAGGGCGTCTCCCACAGCAGCCCGCCGGTCTCGGGCTCGACGGCATACATCCCGCTTGGCTTCATCAGGATCAGCTGCCGCACCCCGGCGGCCTCAAGGATCACCGGAGGGCAGTAGCCCTGCTCAAGGGCTGTGCCGGTTCGCCAGATCTCCTCACCAGTGTGCTTGTTGAGGGCCACCGCGTGGGCCACGTCGGTGCCCGCGATGCAGATCAGCCTGTCGCCGTCTATGAGTGGGTGGCTGGCGTAGCCCCAGGTGGCCGGCTTGGTGCGGTAGTCGGCCGTCAGGTCGCGAGACCAGAGCAGCGTGCCGTCGGCAACAGCCAGGCAGAGGAGGTTGCCCTCGGCGCCGAGCGTGTAGACGCGGTCGCCTTCGACCAGCGGCGTGCAGCGGGGGCCGGCTGGATAGGAGATCGTGTAGGTGGCAGGATCCTCTCGCTGCCAGAGCAGCTCGCCGCTCATCGCGTCGAGGCAGAGCACCCGCTCGGTGCCCTGCGGGCCATCGCCCTTCACAAAGTCGGTGACAAACACCCGTCCGCCAGCCACAGCCGGGCCGGCGTAGCCGCCAGCCAGCGGCGCACGCCAGACGACCGTCGGTCCACCCTCGGGGAACGACTTCAGGAGGCCCTCCTCCCGCCAGACATTGTCGCGATGTGGGCCCATCCACTGCGGCCAGTCGTCGGCGTGGAGACGACCAACGGATGGAGCCAACGTCGCCAGGATCAGCCACAGAAGGAAAGTCTGAAATATGCGGTGGGTCATCGTCGTCCTTTTGCCCGTGTGGTATCCCGGAAGCGTAGAATAATCTCGGCGAGAGATGGTGGCGACACACTGCAGACGGGAGAGATCGATGAAGAAATGCAAATGGTTGTTGGCGTGTGCCCTGCTCCTCGCGGCCTCCTCATGCCCGGCCGACGATGCGGCTGAGTCGTCGCAGAGCGATGTTGCCCGCAAGATTGAGATCTTGCACAGCGAGCGATGGCAGCGGGCCATTTTCGAGTTTGGCCGATGGCTCTCAACACAAACGATCTACACGCCGGAGGAGGTCAACCGTATTAAGCTCGATTTCAATGATCGTGTCACCAGGATGACAAGTTTTGAGCTGGCGTATCTCCTCGATGATCTTGATGCCAAGCTTGCGATTCTCACGACGCCTGAGGCGCAGGACGCCAAGGCATGGATGGGCGAATACCTCGCTGCGATGTCTGACCGCACGCGAGCACGCGAGTTGCAGAAGGTGCCCGACCGGGCAGCGATGACAGCAGCTCAGCTGCATCAGGAAATCGAACGGATCAACCGCCAGCGATCCCAGCTGCAGCAGCGGCAGCAGGCCTTCGATCAGCAGCGTCAGAACATGCTCGACGCCGCCGCAGCTAACCGCCAGCAGACCGCCGATGCGGCCACCGCCGCCGCGATCGCCCGCAGCCAGTCTGGGGCCTACTCGCCCTACCGCGGCAACGGCGATGGTAGCGGTCCCGGGGGTGAGCCGCCCTTCTCCGATGTCCAGCGGCAGTCTGGCGTGGGGATGGTGATCGGTCCGTTCG
>CALCGM010000712.1 GCA_937900985.1 uncultured Planctomycetaceae bacterium
TTTGTGGGCCTGGCTGCTCCCACCAGCCATCGCCCCTGGTCCGACTCCGGCACACCGGGCTTCCTGGGGCCTGCCTACTCCCCCTTCAAGCCGGAGGGACGCGACCTCGAGAACATGACGCTGCGATCGATGTCGCTCGACCGTCTTCAGGATCGCCAGCGGCTGCTGGCGGAAATCGACACCATGCGTCGGGATGTCGATGCCACCGGCATCCTCGACGGCATGGACAGCTTCGGGCAGCGGGCCTTCGACGTGCTCACCGGCAGCCGGCTGCTCGATGCGCTCGATCTGGAGAAGGAGGATCCCAACGTCCGCGCTGCCTACGGCGACGGGAAGCCCTACCAGTATCAGTATGACGGTGCCCCAACCTGCAACGACCACCTGCTGATCGCCCGCAGGCTGATTGAGGCGGGGGTGCGGGTGGTGAGCCTCAGCTACGGCCGCTGGGACAGCCACGGGCAAAACTTCAACCTTGTCCGCGACCATGGCGGCAAGCTCGACCGGTGCCTCTCGGCCCTGATCGATGACCTCACCGAGCGAGGCATGATCGACGACGTGACGATCGTTGTCTGGGGAGAGTTTGGCCGCACGCCAAAGATCAATCCCCAGGCCGGCCGCGACCACTGGCCCCAGGTGAGCACGGCGTTGCTGGCCGGCGGCGGCCTGCGGACAGGCCAGGTGATCGGCGCCACCAACAAGCTTGGCGAGCATGCCACCGACCGCCCGGTGCACATGCAGGAAATCACCGCCACCCTCTACCACGCCCTCGGCATTCCCACGGCGGACACCACGATCATCGACATGACGGGCCGGCCGCAGTATCTCGTCGAACGCCAGCCCATCGCCGAACTGGTGTGACCGGACCGGCAGCGAATGAACGGCCTGGGGTGAACGGGACGGGTCCGCGGGTGCCGACGCGAGAACGGGACGGGTCCGCGGGTGCCGAAGGCACCTCGGCTACGCCGAGGCCGCTTCGCGGCCCGTGGACCCGTCCCGCTTGTGTGATAGATGGCCCGCGGTGGGCCTCCGGAGCGACAGCCCCGGGCTTACCCCGAGCGGTCCCTACGGCGCCGGTGAAGGCTCCAGGGTGTGCAGCGGCTGTGGGTTGGCCACATTCCAGATCAGCATGCGGCCGTCTTGGCTGCCGGCGGCGAGCGTCGAGCCGGCAATCGCCACTGACTGCACAAAGTCGCCTGCGCCCTGCAGCCGCCGCACCTCACCGCCGGAGGCGGCGTTGAACACGCGAACCGTTGCGTCGCCCGAGGTCGCGGCGATCTCGTCACCTTCGCCGATGAAGCGAACGCCCGTCACCTCGCGGCCCAGGCCTCCGATCGTGCGCTGCTGCTCGCCTGAGGCGGCGTCCCAGATCTTCAGCACGTTGTCGGCACCGGCCGTGGCCAGCCGCCGGCCGTTGGCCTGCCAGGCGACACCCAGGACATGGCCCGTGTGGCCCTCAAAGCTCCGCACGGCCGAGCCGGTGGCCACCTCGTGCATCTTTGCCAGGCGGTCGGTGCCGCCCGAGGCGAGCCATGTGCCATCTCGCGAGAACGCGAGGGCAACCACCGTATCGGAATGCGGCTGGTCGAAGCCGCGAACGAGCTGGCCGTCGGCGGTGCTCCAGAGTTTGATCTCGCCGCCTCGGCTCGCCCGCCCGCTGCCGGAGGCCAGCAGGGATCCATCGGGGGAGAAGGTCAGGGCGAGCACCGCATCGACCGGTGGCCCTTGGGGCTCATCGTCGAGGGCTGGCGGCAGCTGTTCTCCACCGATCGTGCGAATGAGCGTCCAGCGGTCGCAGGCCTCCCAGATGGAGGCGGTTTCGGTTCCTCCGCAGAGGAGCAGGCGATCGCCGTTGACGGCAGTGATCGCCGTCGCGGCCGCCGTTGCGTCGAAGCGACGCCGTGGAAGCCCGTCGCTGCCTCCGCACACGACCACCCCGCCCTGGGCATCAAGGCAGGTCAGCCGGCTGCCGTCTGGGCTGAAGGCGGCGGCCAGAAACGGCTGCTGCGACGCCTTGAGGCGTTCATCGAGCTGCCCGCGGCGGGCCTGGGTTTCGGCCAGCGTCTGCTCTGTGGCAGCGAGCTCTGACTGCCGCTGCGGCAGCGCCTCATTGGAGCGTGCCACCTGATTGGTGGCGAAGTCGTGATCGCGGCGGGCGGCCGTCAGCACCGTCTCCGCGGCCTTCGACGCCTCGGCAGCTGCCGACTCGGCCTTCTTCTGCTCCTCGACCTTCTTGGCGGTCTCCTCAACCCGCGGCTTGGTCCGCTCCACCTGTGAGCTGGCCGCCACCACCGCAGCCTCCGCGGCAGCCTTGGCCGCAGCGGCCGCCTCAACGGCGGCATCGAGCTGCTTGGCCGCGTCTGCGGCAGCCTCGTCGCCCTCGGCAGCCTTGGCAAAGGCGGCCCGGCTGGCCTCGGCCGCATCAGCGACGGCGGTCGCCTGGGCGACAACCCCCTTCGCCGCCTCCACGGCAGCCTCTGCCAACGGCACCGCTGCGGCAGCCGTCGCCGCAACCTGCTCGGCCTCCTCGCGAGCCGCCACCGCGGCCGCAGCAGCGGCGGCTTTTTCACTGGCATCTTTCTCCGCCGCCGCCAGCTTTTCCTGCATCTTCGTGAGCTCCTCGGCGGCCTTCTTCGTGGCCTCCTCGGCAGCAGTCACCTGGGCCTTCCCATGCTCCACATCCTGGCCCTGCACCCGCAGGTCGGCATCGATGGCGGCGAGGGCGTCGGCGAGCCGATGATCACCCTGCGTGTGCGACACCACAGCCCCATCGGCAAGATTCCAGACCTTCACCCCAGCCACACCGCCGACGGTGGCCAGCCGCGTGCCGTCTGGATTCACGTCCAGCCCCGCAACTGGCCCACCATGGGCAAACTCCCGCACCAGGCCGCCATCCTCAAGATTCCAGAGCCGGACGACGCCGTCGTGGCAGCCCACAAGCAGATGGCCGCTCATCACCGGCATCTCCCGCATCGCCGTCACCGGCGCCGCCGCCCCGCTGAGCTCCCGCTCCGGTGCAGCGGCCGACGCGGTTTCCGTAGCCGCGGGCAGAGGCAGCGGCCACACGCGGGCCACACCGTCGGCTTCCGCCGTGACCAGCCGGCTCCCACCGGACGCCAGGGCAACCGCACTGATCGCCAGCGGCCGCACGAGGCGGCCGACCACCTCGCCATCCGCAAGCCGGTAGGCGGTAAGGCTGCTGTCGGCAGCGGCCACGAAGAGGGTGGAGGCATCAGCTGAAACCGCTCCGGCCACGGCGGCAGGGCCGGGGCTGCCGATGATCCGCAGCGTGGCCGCCACATCCGCAGCAGCTGGGTCGGCCAGGGCGATGCGACCGTCGGAGAGCCCCACCACGCTCAGGCTGCTCGGGCTGGCCGCGGCGGCCAGCAGCACGCCGCCTGCAGAACCGGGGATGTCGGCAATCCGTTCGGCGGGCTGCCGCCCCCAGAGCTTGATCGTGCGGAACGAGCCTGTGGCGAGCATGTCGTCGCTGGGCGAGAAGGCCATGGCCGTGACCACATCGGCATGGGCGAGCGTGTCGGCAGCGTGTGCCTCGCCGACAGTCAGCGTTGGATCGACCAGGCTCGACACCGCCGCCGGCCCACTCGCAGCCGGGGGAAGCAGCTGCCCGGAGCCCGTGTCGAAGAGGGTCACCCGACCGCCCCGGGCGGCAGCCGTCACGCGACCGTCGGCTGAGAGGGCCACGGCCAGCACGCCCCCCACGCCCGGAGGCAGGGGCTTCCAGTCGACCGGCCGCATCGCCAGCGGCCCAGCCTTCGCGCCCTCATCAATCCACCGCTTGAGCAGACCGAGCTGTTCCGGCGTGAGGTTGACCGCCCCCACGCTGTTGTCTTCCGGAGGCATCGCATCTTCATCGAGCTGATGGGCCGCCCGCAGAAAGAGCAGGCTCTCCGCGGCATTGCCCGCCACGACGCCGGGCCCTGAATCACCTCCCGCCACGATTCGCTCGAGGCTGTCCATCGAGAAGCCGCCTTCGGTCACCTTTTCGTTATGGCAGGCGGTGCAGCTGGCGGAGAGCATCGGCACGATCTCGTCCTGATACCGCACCGGTGTCTCGCGGGCGATCTCCGCCACAGGCAGGCCCGCCGCGTCGTCGGCTGCGGCACACGGCAGCCCGGTGCAGACGCCGCCAGCGAGCGCCGCGATCCCCAGCCACACCGGCAGCGTCAGGCGGCGCGTCGACTCTGGGCCGCGTGGGTTCGTGGTGTGTCTCATGGCTGTGCAGGCTCCTGGGCACGGGCGGAAACGACCAGCGGCACCTGCCGCTCAAACGCGACCTCCCTGTCGAAAAAGCTCACCTTCCCTTTGAGCGTGACGGTGTGGTTTCCCGGCGGCGTGGCGTCGGTGGTGGTCACCGACACCACGCCCTCGCTCGCCTCGGCAGCAACCGTGGCGGCCGTCAGCGCAAGGCCCTCAAGCGGCGAGGCCGAAACCGCTTCAATGGTGACCGGGCCGGTAAAGCCATACTTCCGCTCCACCGCAATCTTCAGGTCTGCCGCCCGGCCCGCCTCCACGGCAACTCCGGCCGGATCGATCGCCATGGCGACGGGCGCATCCGCAACGACCACCGTGATGGGCGGCATCAGCACAGGCACATCGATGTCCTGGGCGGCCGCCGCCGCCGCCGTGTCGGTGGCCACCTTCTCTCGCCGGGCCCGCTCTTCTACGGCTACCTGCAGCGAGGCCTCAGCCTGAGCCACCGTCTGCTGGGCGGCATCCCGCGTGGCGACCATCTCCGCCGGAGGCTCACCGCCACCAGCTGCCGCGTCAGCGACGGCCTTCTCCGCAGCGGCGAGGGCTGCCTTGTTGGTCTCCACGGCTGCGGCCCGAGCGGTGGCTGCTGCCGCCACCCGCTCAAAGTCGGCCTTGGCCCGCTCGGCCGCCTCTGGATTCCTGGCAAACGCATACTTCGCCACGCCCCCGAGGGCGACGGTGTAGATCCCCGGCGCCACGCCTGGCTCGATGTCGACCGACACCTCACCTGTCGCGGGTGGCGGAGCCGTCTCCCCTTCGGCGAGCTGCGGCTCCTCAAACTTCACCTCCGGCACCTTGAGGGTGTCGGGAAGCTTCATTTCCGCCGGGTAGCCCAGAGGCGTGAGCGAGAGCGGCCCTTTGACACCGGGGCGGCGAATCAGGTCGATGGGAATGGTGAGCCGGCCGCCGCGGGCGGTTTCCAGCGTGGTCGCTTCCTTCGCTCGCAGCGTGACCGGCGCGGCATCGGCCGTCACCGCCACCCGCACCGTTTCCGTGCATCGCACCAGATCGGGCTCGTTCGTGCTGCTCTTCTTCCAGCGAAGCGTGGCGGCCCGGGCCGACCGGGCAAGCTCGGTATCGCCCACCACACCGCGGCCGACAAAGCGAACCTCCTGCTCGATGGGAGTCGCATCGTCAGCAGCCTGCAGCACGATCACGCCACGACGCGACCGCCCGGGGATCACCACCGGCACGGCCGTCACGCCGCTGGGCAGCTGCTCCGCCGACACGGTCACATCACCTGCAAACCCTTCATGCCTCAGCAGCAGGATGTCGATGGCAACCGCGCCGCCCGCGGCCAGCGACGTGTTGCCCACGTGAAACTTGTTGGCATCACCGCGGTCGGGCCTGGCGATCATCGCCACGAGGTCGAAGTCGGGCCGTGGCTGCCGGATCGCGAGCACGTAGCTGGAGGCCGGATTGGCCACGGAATCGGCAGCGAGATCCTTGACGAGCACACGGTAGGTTCCCGCCACATCGGCCGTGAAGCTGACCTGCGGGTCGAGCGACGGGCGGTCGACGATGGCCCCCTGAAACTCCTGCGGCCCATCGTCGGCGAAGGCGACTTCGTGGGCCGTGATGCCCCCGGCATCGTCAAAGGCAAGCCGCTCGAGCCTGAGGGAGGCATCGGTCTCGCTGCCAAGCCGCCGTGAGAAGAGGTCGAGCGTGATCGTCTGGCCGGCGGCCGCTTCAAAAGCAAACCAGTCGCGATCTCCCCGAGGATGGAAGCGGCCGGCGATCGCAGCGGGCCAGGGAACGAGCTGCGGCAGGTCGGACTCGTCGTTGGGCTCCACTTCGGGCACCACATCCAGGTCGACCTGCAGGACGGTCGGTGGGCTCGGCAGCTGATCAAACACACCGCCTCGCAGCGGCACGAGATCCGCGGCAGCGTCGCGTGGCGAGAGCAGCCGACCCGCAGGCACGGCCGGGTCGTCGAAACCGATCTGACTGGGATCAACCTCGATCGCCTTCTGCTCAAGCCCGCGGCCATCGTCGTCGGGCATCGGGCCCGCATCGTCGCCGAGCCCGCGGCCCATGACGGTGATCGTGGCGGGCTCACCCACCTCTGCTGCAGCCGGGAAGACGGCCACCACCACCGGCCCCGTCGAGACTGCCAAGCGGTAGAAAAACTCACCGCCACCGCGGGCGTAGCGATCATGCACCTGCACCACATGCCGGCCCGCAGCCACCGACGTGAAATCGAGAACTGGATCGCCGTCGATCGCTTCGGCCGAAACCTCCACCAGCCGGCCATCCGGCCCGCGGATCTCAACCAGCGGATCGATCCGCGAGTCGATGCGATTGGCCCACACCTCCACATGCACCCGCTGGCCCGCAGCACACTCCACAGCAAAGTGGTCGGCGGCATTGGCATCGGCAACCGCGTTGGCAACCGCATCAAGCGGCAGCGGCAGCGCCTTCTCGGCAGAATCAATTGACGATGTCTTGCGGAGTTCCTGCGATCGGCTCACGACGAATCGCCTCGAACTGCTCACGCCGAATCGACCGATCGCCGCTGCCTCATAAATCCCGGCGGGCACATCCGCCGCAATGCTCACCGTCATCCGCCCCGGCACCGGCCGCGGCTGGGGATCAAACTCGGTCGCGGCGGCCATCACCGGCCTGGCGGTGATCCCCGGATGCGAAAAGACCATCAGGGAGACGTCGTCGAGGTTTTCGCCGGCCAGGGTCACGTCGACATCCTCACCCTGCCTGCCACCGGGCGGCTGGATGGTGGTCAACAGCGGCTCCGGAAGCTCTGCCACAGCACGAGCACCACCGCACGCGATGAGCCCAGCGAGCAGCATCATGGCTGCACGACCGACCAGGGAGGTCGCCCGATCATGCCACCGGCAACGTGCCGCCTTCCACGAAGAGGAGGTGGTCATGCAGAAACTCCAGCAGGGAATCAGTGATTAAAGAGAAACTCTTTGGTGTTGAGCAGCGACCAGACAACGTCTTCCCAGGCCTCCTTGGCCCGATCGGCCCGCTCCGCGAGGTAGGCCTCGATTTCGGCTGTCTCATCGGGCGTGGGATGCCGCGAGACTGCCACCATGTAGAGCTGATCGATCTTGTCGGCCGTCGACGTCGCCGCGTCGTCCGCCAGGCTCGTGGCCCGGCTGCCCGAGAGCTTGCTGAGGATGTCGGCGGAGTTGATCAGGTGCAGGCTCTGCGCGAGATTGGCCTCCGAGCCTCGTTCACACTCGCAGGCGCTATCGGCATTCGGCCGGCCAAACACCGTCAGGAAGTAGTTGTCGAAGTTGGGGTCGGGCAGCTCGACCGCCCGCGTGCCCGGCAAGACGCCAGCGAAGCTCGTCTGGCTGCCCGTCAGCACATCGATCGCGTCGAGGGCGATCTCTGCCGACAGCCGCCGAGCAAAAAACCGGGAGTAGCTCTGGCGGTCCTGGGCGTTGAAGTCGTTGGGCACCGCCGAGAGCTGATACGTGGTGGAACGACAGATTTCGCGGATCAGCCACTTCATGTCGTAGCCGTGCTCGGTGAAGGCGGTGGCCATCGCGTCGAGCAGCTCGGGGTTGGTGGCTGGATTGGTCACCCGCATGTCGTCTTCCGGCTCCACAAGCCCCACCGCAAAGAAGTGTTTCCAGTAGCGGTTGACCAGCGACTTGGCAAAGAAGGGGTTGTCGGCGGCCACCATCCAGTCGGCCAGCTCCTGCCGGGGATCGGCGTCGATCGGCATCTCGCCGGGATCCGCCCCGAGCACGGCCGCCTTGTGGGTTCCCTTGGGGCCGTTGGCGGTGGCAACGCCGCGATTGTGGAAGAGCCGATCCTCGCCCGGCTGCAGCCCCTGCTTGCGGCCGATCCGCGAGAAGAAGGCGGCCAGTTCGAAGTAGTCGTCGGTGCCCCACTTTTCAAACGGATGATGGTGGCAGCGGGCACACTGCAGCCGCTGACCCAGGAAGAGCTGCGAGGCGTCTTCCACCTGCTGGTTGATGTCAGACACCTGCCGATACCAGATCACCGCTGGATTGGCGTTTGGCTCGCCGGTGGCCGTAATGATGTCGCGGACAAACTCGCTGTAGGGCTTGTTTTCAGCAATGCTCTGCCGGATCCAGTCGTAGAAGGCGTAGCTGCCGTGGCGATGCAGCTCGTTGTTGGGCCGCTTGTTGCGGAGAATGGCCGACCACTTGGTCGCGAAGTTGTGGGCGTAGTCTTCCGAGTCGAGCAGGCGGTCGATCAGCCGGTCCCGCTTGCCGGCCTCGCTGTCGGCGAGAAACTGCTGCGTCTCCTCGCTCGTCGGCAGGCGGCCTGCGATATCGATCGTCACCCGCC
>CALCGM010000713.1 GCA_937900985.1 uncultured Planctomycetaceae bacterium
GGGCACGGTCGGTGAATCGTTCGTACATGAAAACTCGTTTCCCGATGGAGAGTCGCGATCTCGTTTTTCAACGCTCGGAATTGTACGCGTCGAGGGCAGCGATGTCTTGCCGGGCCGCTCGCAAGCGGATCTGAGGGCCGTTTTTTGCTTTGTCAGGCCGCCGCACGCCTGTCCTGGCGAGGGGGAACGGCTTCGGCACTCGGCTGGTCGACAGGCTCGTCGCCGCGCGGGTGAACACCCAAACTGCCTCCGGCATCGGCGGGAGCCGGCTCGGCGGCTCGCTCGAGAAGCTTTCGTTCGCGGGCAATAGCCGACTGCCACCGCAACCCGCTGTCGCTGCGAGCGAGTTTCGTGAGCGCCTTGGCAGCCTCGCCCGTGCGTCCCACCCGCCGCAGCAGCGACGCCAGCAGCAGCTGCGCCTCGCCATCAACGGGCCGCAGGGCCAGCAGGGCGAGCAGTTTGGTCTCCGCCGCGAGCCAGTCGCGGGCGAGGTAGGCATCCCGAGCCTCCGCAAACATCTCTTCGGTGGCGGCATCCTGGCTGAGGACCAGCGGCGGCGGAAACGCGGAGACCGCGGAAATCGTGCCGAGCAGCCAGATTGCCCCGGCAGAGGCCCAGAGCCCCACGGCGACCGGAAGCTCCACCAGTTCGGTCCAGACCCAGGTCGAGACAATGGCCGTATCGAGTACGATGGCAAAGGCAACGGCGACGAGCAGGCCGGCGCGGCTCCCTCGGAGCCACAGCCATGGCAAGCCGGGCCAGAGCAGCGTAGAACGTCGCACGAGGTTCATGAATCCGCGATCCCTCCGAGCGGTGGGAGTATAGAGATCGCGGCAGCCGGCCTCCAGAGGAAACGCAGCCGCCGGAGCCGTCGCCGCAGATGCCCCAGAAAACCCTTGTTTCACGGCGTGAACGGCTCGCACAGGCACGGCTCTGCGTGCTCGTTGAGGGGGAAGCCTCGGCTGCTGCCTGTGCGGAGCAGGTGGCGGCCATCGCCGCAGCCGGGGCGGATCTGATCCAGCTTCGCGACAAGTCCCTGGAGGATGCGGCGCTCCTTGAGCGGGCGATTGCCGCGGTGGCCGCCGCCCGCCGGCATGGTGCCCTGCTGGTGATCAACGACCGCCCCGACATTGCGGTGGCCGCGGCTGCCGACGGGGTGCACCTCGGTGAGCAGGACATGCCCGTGCTCGCTGCCCGCCGCGTGGTCGGGTCGTCACGGCTGATTGGCCGCACGGCCCACACGATCGAGGAAGCCCGGGCTGCCCTCCGGGATGCGGCCGACTACCTCGGCGTGGGGCCCTGCTTTCCCAGCGGCACCAAGGCGTTTGAAACGTTCGCTCCGCAGGCCTTCCTTGAGGCGGTGGTCAACGAAGCCGAGCTGCCTGCCTTTGCGATTGGAGGGATTGAGCCGCAGCGGATTGCCCAGCTGCGAGCCCTGGGGCTCTCCCGAGTGGCGGTGGCCTCGGCGGTCACCCGGGCCGACGATCCGGCAGCAGCCGTGGCGTCGCTGCTGGCAGCCCTCAGCGACGCCAGCTGAGCGGATCAGGCCAGCAGGTCGTGGACGACATGACCGTGGATATCGGTCAGGCGGAAGTCGCGGCCGCTGTGGCGGTAGGTCAGCCGCTCGTGGTCGAGGCCGAGCAGGTGCAGCATCGTGGCCTGCAGGTCGTGCACATGCATCCGCTTCTCGACGGCCTTGAAGCCAAACTCGTCGGTGGCCCCGTGCACGTAGCCCCCCTTCACGCCACCGCCGGCCATCCAGACGGTGAAGCCGTGGTGGTTGTGGTCGCGTCCACTGGCCACGGAAACGCCGGCATCGTTGGGGAGTTCGACGGTGGGCGTGCGTCCAAACTCACCACCCCAGAGCACCAGCGTGCTCTCCAAGAGCCCGAGGCCGACCAGATCGTCAAGCAGGGCGGCGATCGCCTGGTCGCACTCACCGGCGAGGCGACGGTGGTTTTTCTCAATGTGTTCGTGGCTATCCCACGGCTGGCCTGCTCCGTGCCAGACCTGCACATACCGCACGCCGCGTTCGACAAGACGGCGGGCAATCAGCATCTGCCTGCCCTGCACGCCGTCGCCATAGCGGTTGAGCACATGCTGCGGCTCGCGAGACACATCAAACGCTTCGCCCGCCTCCGACTGCATCCGCCAGGCAAGCTCCATCGATGCCAGGCGAGCCTCCAGCAGCGGGTCGTGCTGCCGGGCTTCCAGATGACGACGGTCGAACGCGGCGGTGAGGTCGAACTGCCGCTTCTGGGTGCTGGTGTCGAGGACGGGATGGCGGACATGCTCAACCAGCTGATCAACCTGCTGCTTGTTGGTGTCGATGTAGGTGCCCTGGAAGGCGCCCGGAAGAAAGGCACTCCGCCAGTT
>CALCGM010000714.1 GCA_937900985.1 uncultured Planctomycetaceae bacterium
GCACGAGCCGCCGCTGGACCTCGTCGATCTCTCCGGGCACGCTCTGCAGCTCCATCGCGATCCGGCTGGTCGCCTCGTCCATCAGGTCGATCGCCTTGTCTGGCAGGAAGCGATCGGCGATGTAGCGGTGGGACAGCTCGGCGGCCGCCACCAGGGCGGAGTCTTTGATCTTCACGCCCTTGTGGTGGGCCTCGTAGCGCGGCTTGAGCCCCCGCAGAATGGCGATCGTGTCTTCGACGCTCGGCTCGCCGACCATCACCGGCTGAAACCGCCGTTCGAGAGCGGCGTCTTTCTCAATGTGCTTGCGGTATTCGTCGAGCGTGGTGGCGCCGATGCAGCGGAGCTCACCGCGGGCGAGGGCCGGCTTCAAGAGATTGGCGGCATCCGAACCGCCTTCGGCAGCCCCTGCTCCGATCATCGTGTGCAGCTCGTCGATGAAGAGGATCACGCCGCCGGCGGCTGCCTCCACCTCGCGAAGAATCGCCTTGAGGCGGTCTTCGAACTCTCCGCGATACTTCGTGCCGGCGATCAGGGCGCCGAGATCGAGGGCGATCACCCGCTTGTTGCGGAGTGTCTCGGGCACATCTGACTGCACGATGCGGAGGGCCAGCCCTTCGGCGATGGCGGTCTTGCCCACGCCAGGTTCGCCGATCAGCACCGGATTGTTTTTGGTGCGACGGGAGAGCACCTGAATCACGCGGCGAATCTCCGAGTCGCGGCCGATGACCGGATCGAGCTTGCCCTGGCTCGCCCGCTGCACGAGGTCGATGCCGTATTTTTCCAGGGCCTGAAACTTCTCTTCCGGGCTCTGGTCGGTGACCCGTGAGCTCCCCCGCACGGCCTGCAGGCCGGCGAGCAGCTGCTTTTCGTCGATCCCACCGAGCTGAAGAACGTTCTTTGCCTTCGAAGGGGCTTTCACCA
The DNA here is from genome assembly GCA_937900985.1 of uncultured Planctomycetaceae bacterium. Classification (GTDB taxonomy): domain Bacteria; phylum Planctomycetota; class Planctomycetia; order Pirellulales; family UBA1268; genus M30B53. The sequence goes on from CALCGM010000714.1 coordinate 922, forward strand.
GCGCCAGCAGGAGGTGGTCGGTCGAGACAAACTCATCTTTCATCCCTTCCGCTTCTTTGGCCGCCTGCTCAAAGACCTTCATCAGCTCCTGGTCGGGCTGCGGCTGAGCGCCGCCTGAGACCTTGGGCAGATGCGAAAGCTCGGCCTCGACGACACGCTCGAGGTGGCCCCGGTCGACACCAATCTTCTCCAGCAGCGGCCGGACGATCCCCTCGTGCTCGGCCACAAGCGCCTGGAGAAGATGCACGGGGGTGACCTGCGGATTGCCCCGGTCGGCGGCCAGGTCGACTGCCCGCTGAACGGCCTCTTGGGCCTTGATTGTGAACTTGTCAAAGCGGAATGCCATTGGTCACCTCCAGCGGTTGCTGAAACGAAAAGTCCAAAAAAAAGCCGCCGTGAACGGAGGCCAGCTCCGGCACACGGCGGCTCGGAATGGCCTCAAACCTACTCGTCTTTCTTGACCTCAAACTCGGCGTCAATCGCGTCGTCGGCGGGCTTTGCAGCCTCGCCTGCCGGCTGCGCGTCACCGCCCTGCTGGGCTGCCGCCTCGTAGAGCACCTTCGAGAGGGCGTGCGTGGCCTGCTCGAGCTCGTCGTGGGCAGAGATGATGGCGTCGGCGTCGTCGCCCTTGGCCAGCTCGCGGCACTTGGTGATTGCCGACTCCAGCGGGGCCTTGTCGGAAGCCGAGAGTTTTTCGTCGTTTTCCTTGATCAGCTTCTCGGTCTGGAAGCAGAGGCTCTCGGACTTGTTCTTGGCCTCGGCCAGCTTCTGCTTCTGCTTGTCTGCTTCGGCGTTTTGCTCAGCATCCTTCTGCATCCGCTCGATCTCATCCTCGGTGAGGCCGCTCGACTGCTCGATGCGAACCGTCTGCTCCTTGTTGCTGCTGAGGTCTTTGGCGCTGACGTTGAGGATGCCGTTGGCATCAATGTCAAACTTGACCTCAATCTGCGGGGTGCCGCGAGGAGCCGCCGGAATCCCTTCCAGGTTGAACTGGCCGAGCAGCCGGTTGTCTTTCGCCATCGGCCGTTCGCCCTGATACACGCTCACGGTGACTGCCGTCTGGTTGTCCGCTGCAGTGCTGAAGACGTTTTTCTTGTCGGTCGGAATCGTGGTGTTCCGCTCGACGAGCTTGGTGAAGATGCCGCCTTCGGTCTCGATGCCGAGCGACAGCGGGGTCACGTCGAGCAGGAGCACGTCCTGCACGTCGCCACCGAGCACGCCGCCCTGAATCGCCGCACCGAGGGCCACGACCTCGTCGGGGTTGACGCCCCGGTGGGCCTCTTTCCCGAAGATCTTCTTGACGAGCTCCTGCACCTTCGGAATGCGGGTCGAGCCGCCGACCAGCACCACCTCATCGATCTGCGAAGGGCTGAGCTTGGCGTCTTCGAGCGCCTGCATCACTGGGCCCCGGCACCGCTCGATCAGGTCGTCGGTGAGCTGCTCGAACTCGGCGCGGGTGATCGTCAGCTGGAGATGCTTCGGCCCCGAGGCATCTGCCGTGATGAACGGCAGATTGATGTCGGTGCTCTGGGCACTCGAGAGCTCCTTCTTGGCCTTTTCGCAGGCCTCCTGGAGCCGCTGCAGGGCCATCGTGTCTTTCCGCAGATCGATGCCCTGCTCCTTCTGGAAGGCATCGGCCACGTGGTTGATCAGTTTCTGGTCGAAGTCGTCACCACCGAGATGGGTGTCGCCGTTGGTGCTGACCACCTGAAACACGCCATCCTTGGAAACGTCGAGGACCGACACGTCGAAGGTGCCGCCGCCGAGGTCGAACACCACGATCCGCTCGTCCTTCTTCTTATCGAGGCCATACGCGAGGGCTGCGGCGGTCGGCTCGTTGACGATTCGCGACACCTCGAGTCCGGCGATCTGGCCGGCATCTTTGGTGGCCTGACGCTGGGCGTCGTTGAAGTAGGCCGGGACCGTGATCACCGCCTTGTTGACCTTGTGGCCGAGATAGGCTTCGGCGGCCTCTTTGAGAGCCCGCAGCACCTTCGCCGAGATCTCCGGGGGGGTGAACTCCTCATCGCCCGCCTGGACCTTGACGTAGTCTTCCGGTCCGCCGACGACCTCATACGGCACGATCTTTTCTTCCGAGGCCACCTCGTTGTGGCGGCGGCCCATGAATCGCTTGATCGACGAGATCGTCCGCTTGGGGTTGGTCACCGCCTGACGACGGGCCTGCACCCCGACGAGCGTTTCGCCCTTGTCATTGAACGCCACGACGCTGGGAGTCAGGCGGTCGCCGTCTTTGTTGGCAATCACCTTGGGATCGCTGCCCTCCATGACAGCCACCACCGAGTTGGTGGTGCCCAAGTCGATGCCGATAATCTTCTCGCCTTTGGGGTTGGCCATGAACTGCTCCCTCGTGGGTTCGGGTTCTGTTTGCGGTTGGCGAATGAGCCTGCGTGCCGACCATGGCGGTTCTGCGGGGGGTCGCGTGGCCGGATCGGGCAGTGGATTTTCTCCCGTGCAAAGGGCGTGCCAGCAGCTGATGGTTCGCGGATTTGCGGCGAAAAAACATTCCGCCCCCGCAGCAAAAGCGTGTATTTACGGGCTTCTGCGGCAAGTTACAGTTGAGGGGCCTGCCGCTGCCCCGACATGGGCCCCGCATCGTGACTGCCATTTTGGCCGTCCCGGGAAGATGAGGCGATGGCGACGGAGCGTCAGCTCAATGGCAAAAACACCCCGGAAAAAGTCAGCCGCGCGTTCCAAACTGCCGCCGAAGGCAGCACCGCAGAAGCGGAGCGAGGATCCGCTCGGCGGCCTGCGGCAGGAGATCGATGGCCTCGATCGCGAACTCGTCGCGCTGATGAACAGGCGGGCTGAGTGCGCGCGGGAAATCGGCCACATCAAGCAGTCGCACAACCAGCAGACCTACGATCCCTCACGGGAGGAGATGGTGCTCGGCCGCGTGGCAGAGGCCAACGAGGGGCCGCTCTCCGATGAAAGCGTGAAGGCGGTGTTTCGCGAGATCATCAGTGGGTCTCGGGCGATCGAGCAGCACCTGCGGGTGGCGTATCTGGGGCCAGCCTGGACCTACAGCCATCTCGCCGCGATCCACCGCTTCGGCACCTCGGTGGAGTTTGTGCCGGTGGCGAGCATCTCGGCGGTGTTTGAGGAGGTCAACTCCGGGCATTCCCACTACGGGGTAGCGCCGCTGGAAAACTCAACCGACGGCCGCATCGCCGACACCCTCGACAACTTTGCTCGGCTGCCGGTGAAGATCTGCGCAGAGGTTCCGCTCCGCATCCACCACAACCTGCTCGCGGCCTGTGATCGCACCGAAATCGAGCAGGTTTTCAGCCGGCCGCAGGCGCTCTCCCAGTGCCGCAACTGGCTCGCTCGGCATCTGCCCACGGCTCGGCTGGTGGAGGTGACGAGCACCAGCGCCGCCGCTGAGATGGCCGCGGCAACGCCCCGCTCGGCGGCAATCGCCAGCCGGCAGGCGGCGGTGCATCACGGGCTCGACCTGCTCGCCGAAGAGATCGAAGACATCGCTGGCAACTCCACCCGCTTTGCCGTGATCGGCCATGCCGATTCGGGGCGAACCGGCCGCGACAAGACGTCGCTGATGTTTGAAATCGAGCACAAGCCGGGCGGGCTCGCTGACGCCCTCGCCGTGCCGAAGAAGCAGAAGCTCAACCTCACCTGGATCGAATCCTTTCCGATGGCTGGAGAGGAACGGGGGTATGTGTTTTTTGTGGAACTCGAAGGCCACCGCACCGACCCTCGCGTTCGCCGGGCGATTGCGTCACTGGAACGCCGTTGCCGCAAGGTGGTGGTGCTCGGCTCCTACGCGATGGCGTCGGCCGTCGGCTGATCAGCCCGCCCGTGAGCGTGGACGGCTTTCGGCTTTTGCCTGTCGACCTTAGGATGGGCGGCCAACCCCAACAGGAGCACCCACATGTCGCGGACGTCGATCGTCGCCGGAAACTGGAAGATGAACCTCGATCGAGCGGGCTCGGTCGCCCTGGCGAAAGCCGTGGCCGCAGGCCGTGCTCAGGCGGGCGATGTCGACGTTGTGCTCTGTCCTCCGAGCATCTACATCGCCGCCGCCGCTGACGCGCTCGAGATTTCTGAGGGCGCGAGCCCCTCGGGCGTTGGCCTGGGTGGGCAGAACATGTGGGACCAGCCCTCCGGGGCCTTCACCGGAGAAATCTCCGCGAGCATGCTCGTCGACATGGGCTGCCGCTTCGTGATTCTGGGCCACTCCGAGCGGCGGACGCTCCTCGCTGAAACCGACGAGCTGATCGCCTCAAAGGTCCGGGCGGCCCTGGCCGCTGGGCTCACCCCGATCGTCTGCGTCGGTGAGCAGCTTGCAGAGCGGGAAGCGGATCGCACCCACGAGGTCGTTTCTGGCCAGGTGCGGGGATCGCTGGCGGGCCTTACGGCCGACGACCTCGCGAAGGTGGTGATTGCCTACGAGCCCGTGTGGGCCATCGGCACTGGCAAGGTGGCCACGCCCGAGCAGGCCCAAGACGTGCATGCCCTGATTCGCTCGCTGCTGGCGGAGCTTGCCTCGCCGGGGATCGCCGACGGCATCCGCATTCAGTATGGCGGCAGCGTCAAGCCGGGCAACGCGGCCGATCTTGCCGCGCAGCCCGATATCGACGGAGCCCTGGTCGGTGGTGCAAGCCTCGACGCCGACGGGTTTCTGGCGATCGCAGCGGCATTTCGCTGATCGCGGTGGACGCTTCCCGCCGTGATTCGATACGCTTCGGCCAAACGTGATCCCGCGAGGGCTGCCCCTGCGATGGCGGCCGCCGCGGATTCTCTCCCCCCACGGTCTCCCTCATGATCATTTTCGTCCGCTTTCTGCTGGGCTTCATGCTCGTCTTCACCGCTCTGTTTCTGATCCTGCTGGTGCTCATCCAGCGAGGCCGCGGAGGCGGGCTTGCCGGTGCGCTCGGCGGCATGGGGGGCCAGAGTGCCTTCGGCGCCAAGGCTGGAGACGTGTTTACGAAGATCACGATCGGCGTTGCGGCGTTCTGGATCCTGCTGTGCATCGTGTCGGTCAATGTGCTCGGCCGACAGCAGTCGCTGCTCAGCGGAGACCTGGGAGGAGCGGCGCCCATCACGGTGGACGAGCCTCTCGATGGCGAGGCAGACGACCCGGCCGCGGGCAGCATCACACTTCCGGGCTCCGAAGCGTCTGATCCCATTTCTGGGGAGGCAGACGCAGCCGCCACGGAGGGAACCGCCGGGGAGGAGGCTGCCGCTGAGGCTTCGGCTGAGCCCGCGGCAGACGGATCGGCAGCGGAGTCGGCGGAGACGCCGGCAGAGTCGACCCCGTCAGGTGAGTGACGACCAGCACACGCGGGCAGCCTGAATCAGAGGGGGCGGATGGCAACGAGCATGAGCGGCTGTGGTGAGGCGACGTGCACCCGCGAGGGCACGACCTGCCGGGCCGAGGTGCGGGCTGTCAACAACCGCTTCTTCAAACTGACCACGCGGTCCCGCGAAGGGCTCGCGATGTTTGAGGCCAGAATCGAGGCCGTCCTTCGCGAGACGGTCCGTCGCGGTAGCGTGCATGTGTCGATCGACTTCTCTGGCCGCAACGCCCCCGGCCGCCGCCAACTGGATGTCGATCAGCTCGAG
>CALCGM010000715.1 GCA_937900985.1 uncultured Planctomycetaceae bacterium
GTGACCAAGCTCGAGCGGGTCTGATGGCGGATCTCTTCGCGGCGTCACGTGCCAAGAACGTCGCCCGCGCAGCGCCCCTGGCTGCGCGGATGCGGCCCCGCAGGCTTGCCGACTACGTGGGGCAGGAGCATGTCGTTGGCGAAGGGAAGCTGCTGCGACGGCTGATCGAGGCCGACCGGCTCGGTTCGGTGATCCTCTATGGCCCGCCGGGTGTGGGCAAGACGACGCTCGCCGAGATCGTTGCCACCGAGACGAGCCGCCGGTTCGTCGAGCTCTCAGCCACCGCGTCGGGGGTCAAAGAGCTTCGCGAGGTGCTCGGGGTGGCCAGGCGGCGGCTGGAAGACGACGGCCAGAAGACCTGCGTGTTCATCGATGAGATTCATCGTTTCAACAAGGCCCAGCAGGATGTGCTGCTGCCCGATGTGGAAAGCGGAGTGATTGCCCTGGTGGGGGCCACCACGCAAAACCCCTTCTTCGCCTTGACCTCCGCCCTCGTCAGCCGCAGCCGTATCTTCGAGCTGCAGGCCCTGCGGGATGAAGACATCGCCGAGGTGCTTCGCCGGGCAGTGCGAAGCCGAGAGCATGGGTTTGGAAACGAGGAGATCACGCTCTCCGACGAGGCCCTCGCCTTTCTCGTGGAGACCTGCGATGGCGATGCCCGCCGGGCCCTGGGGGGGCTTGAGGTGGGTGTGCTCTCGACAAAGGAGCGGCCGCTGGCCTTCACGCTCGAACTGGCTCGCGAGAGCGTGCAGCGGAAGGCGATGGTCTACGACGCCGGCGACACCCACTACGACTGCGCCAGCGCCCTGATCAAGAGCATCCGTGGCAGCGACGTCGATGCGGGCCTCTACTGGCTCGCCCGCATGCTTGAGGGGGGAGAGGACGTGATGTTTCTCGCCCGGCGGCTGGTGATCCTCGCCAGTGAAGACATCGGCAATGCCGATCCGCGGGCGTTGATGCTGGCCACCGCAGCGATGCAGGCGACGCAGTTTGTGGGGCTGCCGGAGTGCCAGCTGACGCTCTCACAGGCGGTGATCTATCTGGCGCTGGCGCCCAAGAGCAACGCCTGCACGACAGCGATCGCAGCGGCCCGCTGCGACGTTCGCGAGAAGCAGTCGATTCCGGTGCCGCGGCATCTGCAAGACAAACACTACGCCGGAGCCAAGCGGCTCGGCCGTGGGGAAGGCTATGCCTACGCCCACAACGCCCCTGACGCGATCGCATCGCAGGACTACCTCGGCGTGGAGAAGACCTACTACGAGCCGACGGATCGCGGGCTTGAGCGGCAGCTGGCCGAGCGGCTGGCGGAGATTCGCCGACGGCTGCGAAGCGAGAGGCCAGAGGCCGATTCCGACAGCCGTGGCGGCGGTGATGACGGGAGAGAGTGAGCGATGCGGGCGGTGATTCAGCGGGTCAGCCGAGCGGCGGTGGTGATTGACGACGCCGAAACGGCTGCGATTGGGCCGGGCCTGCTGGTGCTCGCTGGCGTGGAAGAGGGCGACACGGAGGCCGACATCGACTGGCTCGCGGCCAAGGTCGTGGCGATGCGAATCTTCGCCGACACTGAGGGCAAGATGAACCGCAGCGTGGTGGACAACGGTGGCGAGGTGCTCGTCGTCAGTCAGTTCACACTGCACGCGAGCACCAAGAAGGGCAACCGGCCGAGCTTTCTCAGGGCAGCCAGGCCTGAGCAGGCGATCCCGCTCTATGAGCGGTTTCTCTGGGCGATCGGGCAGGGGCTCGGCAAGCCTCCCCAGGCAGGCGTCTTCGCCGCCGACATGCAGGTGAGCCTCGTCAACGCTGGCCCCGTCACGATCCAGATCGACTCCCGACGGCCCGAGTAGGCACGGCCCGGCACACTCTGCCTCATGATGCTGCCGGTTTGGCGAGAACGAGCAGTGTCACGGGGTTTGCTCGTCTGTCGGCGAAGGGGCGTCCGTCAGATTCAGCGATCCCAGAAACCCGTCGATGTCGTCGCCTTCATAGAACCAGAGCTTGCCGTGGACGTCGACGGTGGCTCCGGGGGGGCAGTCTGGGAAGATGGGATCGGCGTGGATGCAGGGCACCGGTGGGTTGTCCCACACGCGGTGGAGCGGCTCCCAGCCGGTGACGATCCAGCGGTTGCGGTCGATCGCTTTGACCGCGATCAAGGATCCCGCTAGCCGCTGCTCAAGGGGCTGCTGATGCTGAAAACCCTCCGCGGCTGAGAGCATCGTGCAGACCTGCACGCGGAGGCCGGAGAGCGGGGCCTCTGTGCCATTGGTGAGGCTGATCTGCATGGCGATGCTGCCGTCGTCGGCGGGGCTGCGGGCGACGGTGCTGGTGAAGCGAATGCCATTGGGAAGCCGCCGCTCGCAGCGGAGCGATGGTGCTGTCTGCTGCCACTCCAGCGGCTCGAGGGGAAGCCCCTGCTCGTCCCAGATCGTGGGGATGTGGGTGTGGGCCAGATACGTCAGGCCGAGGTTGGAGAAGATCGCCTCGGGCACGTCGACCACCACATAGCCCCCTTCGGGCCATGGCGGAAAGATGCTGACTTTGGTTTCCCTCTGAGGATCAACGGCCCCTTCGAGGAAGCCGCGACGGGGATGTCGGCCGCCGGGGTAGGGGAGCACGCGAATCGGCTGCGGTGCGTCGGCCTGAGCGAGCAGGTCGTCGGGCACGTTGTATTTTCGCCAGAGGGTGGCGGCGTCGTTGAGCGAAAGGCCGGTTGCCTTCCGCAGTTCTTCAATCGTCAGCCGGTGATGCACGAGCATGTTTTCCAGCCAGGCCTCACGGTCGGGGCCGTCGCCGAGCGCTCGGGCTGCGCGGGCCACTGCGTCGCTGTCGTCGAGCTCGGGAAGACCTTCGTAGAAGGCGAGGGCCTCCTGATACTCCGTCAGAGCCTCCTCGGACACGACGCTGCGGCTCCGCTCGATCTCATGCTGCATACGGTCGACGAGGTAGCGCTTTCGCTCACGGGCGATGCGGACCGGCTCGTCATCGACCTCGACATACCAAGGAGCGGTGTGCGCAAAGCGGATGCGGCCGCCGTCACGATCCTCAAAGCACCGCACGGCAATCCAGCCGGAGCGGTCGATTCTGGCGGTCGTTGCAAAGCTCGAGCGGAAGCCGCCGCCAGGCAGCGGCTCGTTCTGCGGCCGCAGCAGGGTGTCGGGCCGGCCGTTGACGATCACCTCGGCAAACAGACTCGGCGTGGGCGAGCTGATGCGGATCGAGACCGGGAGTTCGGCAAGGTGCTCCTGGTCGTTCCCGGCGTTGCCAGCTGAGTCGTGGCGTGAGAGCTGAAAGACATGGCCTGGATCGTGGCCATCGACCGTGGCCTCGAGGAAGGGGCCGGTGGAGACGACCGACCGGCCCGCCTTGAGCCCTGCCAGCCAGGCCTCGTAGCTGAAGCCGTCGGGGCAGTGCACATACACGCGACCAAAGCCTGCCGGCACCGGATGCACGCCGCTGGCCGTGCCAGCTGTTGGCGGCATCCGCAGGCCGCAGTCGAGCAGCGTGGAGTACATGCCCAGGGTGTAGTCGAGCCAGGCCCGTTCACCGCCCCGCACGCCGCCAAAGGGTGGCCGCAGGAAGGGCGGCGCCTCGGAGTTCCAGTCCTGGAAGGCAAACTCAGTCTCCCAGAGGTGGTTGTTGGCCAGCTCCACGAGCGCCCCCGGCGCGATCGCCGGCAGGAGCATCGCAAATGGCCAGTCGAGCTTGTCGGTGTCGAAGACAGCCTGGGGCTCGTCTTTCTGCACCGCTGCTATCAGCGGCTTCCACGGCGGCACGGTCGATTCGATCGGCTCCCGATGGCCGAGCACGAAGAGAGCGCCGAGGGTGTGCCGCGCGTCGCCGACGGTGAAGATTTCGTACTCGGTGCTGCGTGGCCAGATGACGTGATCGGCATCGACCTCGATCAGCGCAGCCGGGGGAATCGTCTGCTGGTTTCGGTCGCCTGTCGATGGCGGCGTGTCGGAGGTGGTCACCCAGTAGGTGAGCGGCAGGGCGACGTTGAGATCCTCAGCGAGGATCACCGTTTTCAGCTCGTCAATCGTGCGGTGCAGGTGGGTATCGCCGGAATACCAGCCGCTGGCCGCGGGATCGACGAACTGCCTGAGCCGTAGGCTGACCTCGATATCGCTGTTGACCACGGTGATCGGCTGACGGTGGGGCAGCCAGCTCTGGCCTCGCGTCACCGTCAGCAGATACTCACCAGGCGTGAGGCTCGCTGTTGCCGGAAAGCTCGCCAGCGTTGTGTGCTGCTCCACCGACTGCGGGTTGATCCGGTTGGTCACGTCGTAGGAGACCGCGGCCCCGGCGTCTTTCGTGGTCAACGGGATCGATCGCCCCGCGGCATCAACCAGTGACACGCGGCAGGGCAGCGGGCTGCCCGAGGCCTCGTCGACCACCGTCAGCGAGAGCTGGTGCTCCGTGGCGGTTGCGAGTCCGGCAAGGGTGGAGAGCACGCCGGTGAGGAGCATGCTGCTGAGGAACGGCCGAGGGTGCGGGTGGTGGAGCACATTCGTTGTGAGGCTCGACATGCGGCTGCCCTTCAGGGGGTGCTGGGAGGAGTCGTGACGGCGGCCGTCTCGTAACGCCAGTTCTTGAGGAAACAGATCAGGTCGGCCATCTGCTGAGGTGAGATTGTCCGCTCAAGGCCCACGGGCATCAGCGACTGGCCAGTCGAGCGGAGTTCGTCAACTTCTTCGCGGAGAAGCGTGGTCGTGATCCCGTCGGCCTGCCGGAGCGTGACAGAAGAGCCTGTTTCACCAGTGATGATGCCAGCCAGCAGGCGGCCGTCGGTGGTCAGCAGGGTGTAGCCAAAGAAGCTCGCGTCGATGGCCCGGTTGGGGTCGAGGATGTCGCTGAGATACTGCAGCGGCTGCTTCACACGGGAGTCGGAGATGTCGGGGCCCACGTTGACGCCGATTTCACCGACGCGGTGGCAGCTGCTGCACTGCGTTTGGAACACGGCCCGACCACGGAGGAGATCGCCTGCCTGGTCGACCGTTGCGGCATAGCGGGCCACGACCTGCTGCCGATCTTCTGGGGAGGCTGTTTGCCGCAGGGCGGCAACCCGCTCGGCCGCGTTGTCGGTGCAGTCGGCCAGCCGTTGCCACTGCGGATCGCTCAGCTGCAACGGCGGGGTGTCGCCGCTTTCCAGACGGGCCAGCAGACGGGCGGCGGATGCGGGCCGCGCGACAAGCGAGGCGACCACCTGACGGTAGACCGCGGGCGTCTGCGAGCCGAAATCGGCGAGCATCGCGTCGTCGACCGCGGCGGTATGAAACCTGTCTGCTGCAGCGATGGCAGCGAGCCGCAGGGTCTGGGGTGTGCTCGGCTGCACGAGCGCCGTGATCGCCTCCGTGGCGAGCGCTGTGGGCGCATGGGCAAGGCAGTCGATCGCCTGGAGCCGCAAGGCTTCGTCTGCGGTGCGGTCTGTGGCGGTTTTCGCGGCGCTGGTCAGCAGGTCGATCACCGCAGTCTGCATCGCCGGCGGCCAGCCGGCGAGCGCCGCGTCGAGGTGCTGTCGTTGCCGAGCAAGCCCCTGGCCGATGCCCGTGAGGCAGGCAAATGCCGGCGGGGAGGCGGCAGCATCGTCTGCAGCCACGCCGGTGATCGCCGCGGCGAGCTCCTGCACGACCGCAGCCAGGGCGTCGGCGTGGCCCTCGGCAGCGGCAAGTTCGGCGAACTGCTGCACACACACGCTCCTCGTGGTCGGCGAGGCTGCCGACACAGCCAGCTGGGGCAGCAGGCTGGTGAGCACGGCGGCGGCCTGGCCAGAGGCCGACGTGGCAACTGCCCGGCGGGTCCAAGGATCTGCAGGATCGTGAGCAAGCAGCTTCGCAAGAGCCGTCGCCACGGCTTGCTTGGGATCTGCTGCAGCCTGCAGGTCCGGCTCTCCCAGCCGCAGGGCGATGCGGTACCTGACGCGAGGATCCGGATCAGCAGCCATCTCCAGGAGCCTGCTGCGAATGATCTCGCCGGCAGCCGGCTGGAGTGATGAGACCTGAACGGCAACACCTCGCACCCGTGGATCCGGGTCGCGCAGGGCAGCGGCGAGCAGGCCGCTTTCCAGCGGTGACGGCGAGCCCTGTCCGGCCGTGTGCGAACGTCGCACGTCTGCGGCGAGGAGCCACAGAGCTCGACTGCGGGACTCGGCTGTCGGGCCGTTCAGGGCGAGCGTCTGCAGGTCTTCGCGGGGCAGGCGATCGCTCCGCTCCAGCAGCAGCCGGCTGGCGGTGTCGCGGTGCCAGCCGTTGGGGTGGGCGAGCAGGGTGACGAGCTGTTGATCGGTGGCCGCGGCCAGTGCGGCCGCGGGGGGAGCAGGCTGGCGGTCGGCAGCTGCGATTCGCCAGAGGCGACCACGGCTGCGGCCGTGGAGCAGATCGGGGCGGTTCTTCAGTTCGTCGGGCATGAACTGCGGATGCTCGATCACAGCCCGGGCCATATCGATCACATACAGGCAGCCATCGGGCCCATCGGCCAAGGCGACAGGCCGAAACCAGTCGTGGGATGAGGCGAGAAACTCGCGTCTGCTCGAGTTTGGCAGCGAGGAGTAGGCAGGCCCCGAGCGGACAAGCTGCTGACGATGAACGAGGTTGCCAGTGGGGTCGCAGGTGAAGGCATTGCCGTGGAAGGCTGCGGGCAGGCCGTGGCCCCGGTGAATCGTCACACCGCAGGCGGCGCTGAACTGCCCCGCGTGCAGGTTGGAGGTCGTCCAGCCGCTGGAGATCGGAAAGATCCGCGACTGCTCGCCGGCTGGCGAGACATCGTGGATGGCCACCCCGAGGGCGGCTGCGGGGTTGCGGCGAATGTCGCGGTCTTCCAGCATCACCTGCATGCAGGGATTGCGGTTGCTGCAGAGGAAGCGGGTGCCGAAGTCGTCGATCGAAAGCCCAAACTGGCCGTTGCCGGTGACGGCCTCAGAGCTGCCGGAGCCTGAGGCGAGGGGCCACCCACAGGGATCGAAGCGAAAGTCACGACCGCGGATCGACACCGGCGGCTCGTCAGGCGTGGTCTGCCAACGGGGATCGGCGGCGACGACCTCGCCGCCCCGCAGGCCGTTGGCGACATAGAAGCTGCCATCGGGAGCGAGCGTGGGGTGGTTGGCCCGCAGCTGCGTGTTTTCTTCGGTGAAGCCGGCGAACCACGGCTCACGGGTGTCGGCCCGGCCATCGCCATCGGTGTCGGCGATCCAGCAGACCTCGCCCGCGAGGGTGACCACCAGCCCGCCCCGCCAGGCCGTGAGGCCGGTCACGAAGGAGAGCTGATCGGCAAACACCGCGGCCGACTCATAACGGCCGTCGCCATCGGCGTCGGCCAGTTGCACGATCCGTGAGACCGCCTGCGGATCGTCGCCTGGGCCGGTCGGGTAGTCACCCATCTCTGCCACAAACAGCTGCCCGGTTTCATCAAAGCAGAGGGCGACCGGATCGCGGACCACCGGCTCGGCCGCGGCCAGCTCCACCCGCACGGCGGCATCATGCTGAAAGCGTGCCTGAACCTCATCGGGCGACGGGCCCAGGCGTGCCGTGTCGACTGCAGCCTCGGGCCACATCGAGGGCACCCGCTCGGGAAGCCCGGGCTCACCGCTGGTCTGCCTGCCTGCCAGGGAAAAGTCCCAGGGCACAAAGCCGATCTGGAGGGCAGGGGAGTCGGAGCGGATCGCAAAGTCGCCCCCCTCGGGATCGAGGAAGCCTGGATCAGCCACGATCGAACCGGCATCCTGACCCGCCGCCTGACGGTCCTTGAGATCAACGCCGCCGGGGAAGGTCACGGGCCCTGCCGCGTTGAAGTAGCAGTTGTTCGCTGTCGAGATGTTTTTCGTCCAGTCGCCCTGCACCAGCGGTGCGGCCGAGTTCCACCAGACGATGTTTCGCTCGAAGCGAAAACTCTCGTGGTCTTCCACACGGGTTCGCTGCAGCTGCCAGTCGCGGGAGATCGCGAAGATGTTGTTCTCCACCAGGTTGTCGCGACCGTAGTGCTGGTGGAAGCCGCCGGTGGTGGTGTGGTGCACCAGGTTGTTTCGCAGCACGATCCCCGTCGAGCCCTCGTCTGGATAGAGGCCCCAGCCGCCGTAGTCGCGGCTTCGCACGTGGTGGATATGGTTGCCCTCAAGCACCGTGCCGGGCGACACGCCGAGGGTGTAGATGCCACCCATGTCGGAGAGCACGCCCTGGCCGAGGTCGTGGATGTGGTTGAAGGCGATCCGGTTGTGGTGGGTGCGGCTCTCGGCGTAGCCCCAGCTCCAGCCGACCGAGATGCCGGTGTAGTAAAGATCACCGATATCGTTGTGCTCGATCGTGCACTCCGAGGCATGGCCGATCCACACGCCGACCGCCGCGGAGTGGAGGCGGCCGCCGTGGGCGATCGTGCAGTCGGCGACCGTGATCCGCTCCACCGTTCCGCCGGGGAGGTCGACCGTGCCCGGCGTGCCCCACGACTGCGGGCCGCCGCTGGTGCCGATCAAGACGCCGCCGGCACCGAGGTCGTGCAGGTCGCACCGCTCCACCGAGCAGTCGTGGCAGCCCGCCCCAAACTCAAAGGCATAGCGGCCCACCTGCTGGACAGTCACGCGATCAAACGCGATATGCCGCGCGGCGGTCGCCACCATCACGCCGCCGACGTTGACCTCAGCCTGCGGAAACGACTGCCCCTGCGGAGCGAGATTCCAGCCGCCGTGGGCGAAGGCCAGGTTTTCAAAGCGGATGTGCTCGACCCGCGAGCCGCTGGCAAGATCACCGCGAATCTCCACAAGCCGCTCCAGCCGCGGCACGACCACGTCGACGGCCTCAGGCGACTCGCCTGGCAGCGGCGCGTAGGTCAGGCGGCCACTGGTCCGATCGAGATACCAGCTGCCGGGCTGGCCGATCGCCTCCGGGGCATTCTCCACGAGGTAGAGATTGCCCTCTGGAAACGAGCACCAGGCGACCGGGGCGCGGGTGTGGCCGGTGAAGCGGACATGGCGGTGCTCGGTGTCGACCTCGGCAACCCGCATCCGCGACATCGTCCAGCGGTGCACGGCAAGCACCTCCACGTCGCTGCCAGCCCAGCTCGCCTTGATGTCTTCGGCATGAAAGCCGAAGCGGTCGTGCCCTTTGCCGGCAGCCTCGGCCGACGGCTCGAGCGTTTCGGCGATCGTATACCAGCCCCGCTCGGGCAGCCGCGGTCGAAACCTCCGCTCGCCGTTGACGAACAGCTCCGAAAACCGCCAGCTGCCCTCGGCCACCTCCTTCAGCGTCGTTTCCCAGAGCGTGCGGCCCTGGGCATCGCTGCGAACCTGCCAGCCGGTGATCCGCGTGCCGCCGCTGATCAGAGGCCGTTGGCCGTCGTTGGTGAGCACTCCCCGGATGATGGTTGGGGATGTCGCGGTGCCTGAGTCGGCAGAGGTGAGCACCAGGGGCTCTGCCAGCTGGTGGTGACCAGCAGCGAGCTCAATCACCACCGGCTGGTCGCGATCGGGCTCACGCTCATGGATCGCGCGGGCGAGATCGAGCGCATGCCGGAGGCTGCCAACGGGGTGCCTGGCACTGCCATCTCCCGCTGCCGCATCGCCCTCCGCAACAGCCACGTGTACGTCGGCTGCGTGAGCCGCGGGAATCGTGAGCCAGCCGAGCATCCACCAGCAGGCCACCGTGGCCACAGCCCATCCACCTCTCCACATGGCAGCCTCCGTCGCGTTGTTTGGGTGTGACGTGTGTGCACGCGGCAGACGGACCACGGTCGCATGCGGCCCGGCTCGCGGGGCGGCATTCGTTGTATCGCTTACGGAGCCACCCAGCCGGCGGCGACGACCCTCGGCTCGTCTCCCTCGTGCACGAGAATCCCCTGCTCCTTGCTGGCTGGTAGGAGCGTGGCGGCGGTCTCACCGGCGATCCACAGCGGGCCGGTTCCGCTGGCGATCAGCCCTGGCACGTCGAGATACCGCACGGCCCCGGGCATGAACAGCGGATGCCGCCAGTCGGTGAGCGCTGCGAAGCGGAAGCCTGCCGTGTCGACAGCGGTGCGGTCGATGCCGCTGCCAGCAGCAACGCGGGCTGCGAGCGCGACTGCCGCGGCATCACCAAAGCCGGCGACCCCCACATGGCTCGGTGCTGGATGGCCTTCGACCTCCGTGTTGCGGAGGAAGGAAACGATGGAGAGCACATCGTGCACGCTGCGGACGATCGCGGCATCGTTGTAGCCGTAGGTGTAGCCGGCATACTCACGCGGGTTCTCCACCTTTCGCTGACGCAGACGACCATCCTCCTCGCGAGCATCCCGGGCGTGGTAGAGATCGGCGGCGACGACCGCGGTGCCGGCGTCGAGCAGCTGCTGAATCTCGTCGCCCGGGCTGATGGAGGCCGCATCGCAGCCCGCGTCGTCGAGCCAGATCACGACCTTGCCGTTCCAGTCGCCGGGATAGAGCCAGGCGACTGGCACCTCCTCGTCGTGGGTCGTGTTGCGGAGCACACCGGTCATTCGCACGAGCCCCACTTCGCGGTCCTTGCCGTCGAGCTCCCAGCTGACGCGTCCGGCGTCGGCGAACGGACGGTTGAGGATCGTTTCGAAGGCGGGCCGCAGCACGCGAGCCACGCCCGCCTGCGTCGCCGCCGCCTCGCGGACCTGGCTTTCGATGTCTGCGGCAAGGCTGGTCACGAGCGACCGCTCAAACTCCGGGTCAGCCGCAGGCGGGGCGGGATGCTCGTCGCTCCAGACCGTCAGCTGCTCAGGCGGGAGCGGCTGGTAGTCGTGCTCAAGGACCGGCTCCGGGAAGCCGAGCCGGAAGTGTCGGTTGAGGAAGGTCTGGAAGGCGGAGCGGGTGACGGCGTTGTAGTTGTGGGGAAAGTGTTCGCCCCGCAGGAGCATCACCTGGTCGCCGGCCCCAACCAGGTCGTAGACCTTCTGAATGTCGGGGAAGCCCTTGGTGGCGAGTTCTTTCGTCCAGTCATCTGCCGTGTTCATGCCCTGCGGCTTGGGTGCGAACAGGGCTGCGAGCTCCACGTTGCCGGTGCCCACCCGCAGCAGCCCGGCATTTTCGCAGGTGCAGCCGCCCTGCATCGAGGTGCTGACCATCACGACCGGAAAGGAGAGGTCGAGCCGGTCGTCGACCGCCGCGAGCAGCATCGTCTGGGTGCCACCGCCGCTCGAGCCGGTCATCGCCACGCGGTCGCCATCAACCTCGGGCAGCGAGAGCAGGAAGTCGAGCGAGCGGACCGAGTTCCAGGTCTGCAGGCCCATCGCCGTGATCAGCCGGCTCTCGGCCTGCGGGCTGAAGAGCCCGAAACGTTCAGGGTCGTTCATCTCCGGCCGCTGCGTGGCGAAGCCGTGGACGAGATCGCGGGAGAGCTGCTGCGAGTCGGAGTCGCCGAGCATGTCCCACTGCCAGACGATGCAGCCCATCCGAGCCAGCTGCACACACATCGACTGATAGAGGCTCACACCGCCGCGTTCAAACCGCTCCTGGCCTTCGGAGATCTCGCGACGCACCGTCGACTCGGGAAAGATCGTCAGCCGGGCATCTTTGTGGTGGCCGTGGGAGAAGAGCACCCCCGGCACCTTCCCCTCGATCTTCATCGGCTTGTAGAGATTGCCGGTCACAAAGAAGCCGGGCAGGCTTTCGAAGGCCACCTTCGACACGGTGTAGCCGCCGCCGGGTGCCAGCGGATCGGGCACCTCAATGGTGCCGTGGACCGACGCGTTGAGCGGTGTCTTGCTCGGGGCGGGCCAGAGCCCCTCGGCCACCAGCACCCGCTGGCGAACCTGCTCACGGCGAGCCTCCCAGGCCTCCCGGGTGGCGGGCGGGGTGAACGGAAAGAAGCCGTTGAGATCCTTCAGCGGCTCACGCCGGGCATCGGCCGCCGCAGCCGGCGACATCGCAGCGATGCCCACAACAGCAAGGCCGAGCCCTGCCAGCACGGCTCCCAAGAGCCGGCCCGAAATCCCCCGCCGCGAACGGCACAGACAGATGGTGTTTCTCATGTCGAAACGATATCGCTGCGACTCTGGTGCCCGCAACCGTCGGCCATGCCCGCAGCTTCGCGGCAGGCGTTCGCCTCGTCGACGGGACCGCGGCATTCGTCGCCGAAGGAACCGGCCGTGCATCTGGTCGACGCCGGAAAGTTCGTCAAGAAAACTCGTGCTGAGCTGCGACGAGGGCCGATGAACACGCGATGCATGCAATTCTGCCGAGCCCTTCATTGTGCGAGAGAAGGTGAATGGAAAGAAGCATTCGACGAGCGGCAGGCGTGCTCGTCGTCGCTGTGGGGCTTGCAGCCGCGTGGGGCGAACTCGCCCACGGGCAGATTCAGGATGCCGGCCTCTGGCTGGGGGCTTTTTCTCAGGGCGAACTCTCGCTCACGGGGCTGGAAGACGCTCCCACCCGGTGGTGGTTTGACGGCAATGCCCGATTCCTGGGCGATGACTTTGAACTGTTTCAGGGCGTGGTCCGTCCCGGACTTGGATACCAACTCACCGACAGGCAATCCGTCTGGCTGGGCTACGCATGGATTGGCGAGAGCCTGCCCGGCCTCGCGTTTCATGAAAATCGCATCTGGGAGCAGTGGGCGCTGACCCACGATGTCGGCGACACCACGGCGCTGTTTCGTAGTCGACTCGAGCAGCGATTTGTCTCACTCGGCAACGAGGTTGGCTGGCGGTTTCGGCAGATGGTTCGACTGCAACGGCCGGTGCATGAGCGTTCGACACTGCTGTGGGTGGCCTGGGATGAAATCTTCTTTCATCTCAACGACACCGACTGGGGCGCCCGCACCGGCTACAACCAAAACAGGCTCTTCGTCGGGCTTGGCCGACAGTCGAGTTCGCGGAACCGTCGCAGAACGGAGATCGGGTATCTGTACCAGCAGATCAACGTGGCTGAAGATGGTGCCGACCTCAGCAACCACATCCTCTCGATCAACTTCTTCCTGAGCCCGTAGGGCGAGTCGTTGGTCGGGTTTCATGTTCCCCTCGGCACGTCGGCGGAACGCCGCGCTCCTTTCCCGTCTCCCGTCCGAAATCCCAAGGACCGGATCTGCTGGGGTAGGCTAAGGGACCGTGCGTTTGCCGTTTTTTGCCGACACGTTGTGGGAGCACCGCCGTCGATGTCTGATGCCAGCCTGCCTGTTGCTGTTCGAGCCGCGTTTGGCGATCCCGAGCAGCCCCTGCCCGCGGTGGGCCTCGGCCTCTGGAAGATTGCACCGGCAGACGTCGGAGGTCTGATCGAAGAGGCGATCCGTGTCGGCTACCGCCATCTCGACAGTGCGTGCGACTATGGCAACGAGGCAGAAGCAGGCGCAGGTCTTGAGAAGGCCCTGGCTGCCGGGCACTGCAGCCGTGACGACCTGTGGGTGACCTCCAAACTCTGGAACACCTACCACGCACCCGAGCATGTGCGGCCAGCCCTGGAACGCACGCTCCGCGACCTGCGGCTCGATTCGCTTGACTGCTATCTGGTGCACTTCCCGATCGCCCTTGCTTACGTGCCGTTTGAAACCCGCTATCCGCCGGGGTGGTTTTTCGATCCAGATGCAGATGCGCCCGCGATGCAGCTGGCGAAGGTGCCGCTGGCTGAGACCTGGGGGGCAATGGAAGAGCTCGTCGACGCGGGGCTCGTGAAGCGGATCGGCGTCTGCAACGTGGGCACGGCGCAGCTCCGCGACCTGCAGGCGGGGGCTCGCATTCAGCCGGCAGTGCTTCAGGTGGAGATGCACCCGCTGCTGGCCCAAGAAAAGCTGCTGCGGTTCTGCCGGGAGTCGGGGGTTGCCGTGACCGCCTTCTCGCCGCTGGGCGCGCCGTCGTATGTGCCGCTGGGGATGGCGGCTGCTGGCGACAGCCTGCTTGAGCATCCGGCACTCACGGAGATCGCCGCGGCCGTCGGCCGCACGCCGGCGCAGGTGCTGCTGCGGTGGGGCGTGCAGCGAGGCACGGCGGTGATTCCCAAGACGTCGCGACCCGAGCGGCTGGCTGAGAATCTCGCGGTCTTTGATTTTGCCCTCTCGGACGAGCAGATGCAGGCGATCACGGGCCTCGACGAAGGCCGTCGCTTCAACGACCCCGGCGTCTTTGGCGAGCAGTTCTTCAACACGTTTGTGCCGATTTACGAGTGAGCCGCGGGCCGGTGACACTGACAGCCAGGCCGTCGGTCGTGGCTTATCACGAGTTCCTTCTTGCGAGGTGGTTTTTCAATGTTCAACAGCATCTCTCGGCTGAGCATCGTTGCCGTGGCGTTGCTTGCGGGTGTTCTGGCTCCGCGGTCGCTTTCGGCGGCCGAGCGTCCCAACATCGTGATGATCATCTCGGATGACCAGGCCTGGACGGACTATGGATTTCTGGGGCATCCGCAGATCCGCACGCCGCATCTCGATCGGCTTGCCAGAGAGAGCGTGGTCTTCGAGCGGGGCTACGTGCCGACAGCGCTCTGCAGGCCGTCGCTGATGAGCATGATCACCGGACGCTACGCGCATCAGCATGGCGTGACCGGAAACGATCCGTCGCCCAAATACGCCCAGCCGGATTCAAAGGCGTATCAGGCCCAGCGGGCCGAGCTGATTGCCAACATCGATCGCTTCGACACGGTGCCGGAACTGCTCGGCGCGGAGGGCTACGTCTCGCACCAGAGCGGCAAGTGGTGGGAGGGCAGCTTTCGCCGCGGCGGTTTTACCGCCGGCATGACACGGGGTTTTCCGCAGCCTGGGGGCCGACATGGCGACGATGGGCTGACGATCGGTCGGCAGGGCATGCAGCCGGTGACCGACTTTCTTGATCAGGCGGTGGAGGGGCAGAAGCCGTTCTTTCTGTGGTATGCCCCCTTCCTGCCGCACTCGCCCCACAACCCTCCGCAGCGGCTGCTGGCCTACTACGAATCGCTCGGCCTGCCGGCCACCGTGGCGAAGTATTACGCGATGTGTGAGTGGTTTGATGAGACGTGCGGGCAGCTGATTGAGCATCTTGAGGCTCGGGGTGTTCGCGACAACACGCTGATCGTGTATGTCACCGACAACGGCTGGATCCAGAGCCCCGACAAGAATGGCTACGCACCTCGCTCCAAGCAGACGCCCTACGAAGGGGGCGTGCGGACGCCGATCATGTTCTCGTGGCCGGCGCGACTGAAGCCAGCGGAGCGGCCTGAGCTGGTGACCAGCCTCGATCTTGCGCCCACGATGCTCGCCGCGGCCGGCGCAAAGATCCCGGCCGATCTGCCGGGGCTCAACCTGCTGCCTGAGATGGAGCATGGTGAGCCGATCGAGCGTGACACGATCTTTGGAGAGGGCTTCGCTCACGACATTGCCGACATCCACAACCCCGAGGCCTCGCTGCTCTACCGCTGGTGCATCCAGGGCCGCTGGAAGCTGCTGCTCACCTACGATGGCGAGGTCAACCGGTATGCCTCAAGCCATCCCCGGGAGGAGCAGCGGCCGCAGCTGTTTGACCTGCTTGCCGACCCGCATGAGGAAACCAACCTCGCTGGTGAAAACCCCGAGATCGTGGAGAAGCTCGCTGCGGCAATCGATCGCTGGTATCCGGTGAAGGAACGGAAGGCCATCACATCGTGGCCGCAATGACAGCAGCTCGTGCGGATGCCATTCGACATGCGGGTGTCGTAAAATCGATGGGACGCGGTTGGGGGCTTCGCTTTGCGTTTGTGATGATTCGGTGGGATTCGCGGGGGTCGTGATGGGGCAGACACCACAGGCGGCAGGCATGATGGCTGCCATGCGATTGCGGTTCTGCGGCGTGGCGGTGCTGAGCCTGCTTTTGGTGATGCGACCATGCACGGCCGCCGAAGCCGAAGCCGATCCGCTGTGGGCCTACAAGCCTGTGGTGCGGCCGGCTCTTGATGCGGCCGACGCCCGTTCGCCGATCGATCAGCTGATTGAGCGGGCTCTGCCGGAAGGGCTTGAACCTGCAGCCGCGGCGGACCGGGCCACGCTCCTGCGGCGGGCGAGTTTTGATCTCACGGGTCTGCCGCCGTCGCCAGCCGAGACCGCTGCGTTTCTCAGCGATCCGCGGCCCGATGCCGAGGCGTTTGCGGCCGTGGTGGAGCGGCTGCTCGCCTCACCGCACTACGGCGAGCGGATGGCGCAGCACTGGCTCGATGTGGTCCGCTACGCCGACTCCTCGGGCCTTGCCAACGACTACCATCGCGGCTCCGCCTGGCGGTACCGCGACTATGTGGTGCGGGCCTTCAACCGCGACACGCCTTTTGACCGTTTTCTTGTCGAGCAGATCGCCGGCGATGAGCTCGAGCCCGGCAGCCCTGAGGGGATTGTCGCGACCGGCTTTCTGCGGATGGGCCCCTGGGAGCTGACGGGCATGGAGGTGGCCGAGGTTGCCCGCCAGCGGTTCCTCGACGATGTCACCAACAGCGTGGGCGAGACGTTTCTGGCCCACTCACTGCAGTGTGCCCGCTGCCACGATCACATGTTCGATCCTGTGCCCACCCGCGACTACTACAGCATGCAGGCGGTGTTTGCCACGACGCAGCTGGCGGAGCGAAAGGCGGCGTTTCTACCCGAGGAAAGCACCCGTGGCTTTGAGCGTCTTCGTCTTCTCACGAGCCGCCGGGAGGCCTACCAGCAGACGCTGCAGGAGCTTGACGCCGTGCTGCTTGAGAACGCGCTGACCTGGTATGCCGAGCATGGTCTCCCCGACGCTCGCTGGCGGCAGCTGGTCGAGGAGGTCTCCGCGAGGCAGAACGCGGGCATTTTTGAGGCGGTGCGGCGGCGGATCGGCAAGGAAGCAAAAGAAGGCGAGTATCCGCCCAAGCTCGTCGGCTTTACCACCGAGCAGTTCGGCCTCGAGCGGGTGGCCCGCAAGGGACTGCAGCGGCTGGCCTTTGAAGAGGAGGCCAGCAAGCCATTTGCTCTGGCGGTGTATGACGGACCGACACCGGATGTGAAGTCGATCAACGCGCCGGTGCGGGTGCCGGAGACGCTTTCGCAGGATGCTGATCTTCCGCAGACGCATGTGCTTGTTGGCGGCGATCCCTTTGCCGCAGGCGAGCCGGTTGAGCCGGGCGTGCTCAGCGTGCTGGGCGACCTGCTGGAAACGCCGGTGCCGCGGGAGATGCGTGGCCGTCGACTGGCCCTGGCCCGCTGGATTGCCGATCCCCGCAATCCGCTGACCACGCGGACGATCGCCAACCGCATCTGGATGTGGCACTTCGGTCGGGGGATCGCCGCCAACCCAAACAACTTCGGCGAAACCGGCGGACGGCCGACGCATCCAGCGGTGCTCGATGAGCTTGCCAGCCAGCTGGTGGAGAGCGGCTGGTCGCTCAAGAGCCTGCACCGCGAAATCATGGCGACCGAGGCCTACCGACGGGCGGCGGAGCATCCGAGGCCCGAGGTGCTCCGTGAATGCGATCCAGAGGGGATCAGCTATGCCGTCTTTGCGCCGCGGCGGCTCTCAGCCGAAGAGCTCCGCGACGCGATGCTTGCTGTCAGCGGTGAGCTGAACCGAGAGGTGGGCGGTCTGCCCTGCTACCCCGAGATCAACCGCGAGGTGGCGCTGCAGCCGCGGCAGGTGATGGGCACGTTCGCGGCGGCCTGGACGCCCGATCCGCTGCCTGAGGATCGGCACCGCCGCACGCTCTACGTCTGCCGTCTTCGCGGCCTGGCCGATCCGTTTGCCGAGGTCTTCAACACGCCGCCATCAGACTTCTCCTGTGAGCGACGGAGCAGCTCAAACGTCACCCCGCAGGTGTTTGCCCTCTTCAACAGCCTGCGGGCTGCGAAGCGTGCGCTGGCCTGTGCCGATCGTTGCCTGCGGGAGACGGCCAGCGATGAGGAGGCGATTCGCCGTTGCCTGCAGCTGGCCTACGGCCGCGAAGCCAGTGACAGCGAGGTGCAACGGCTCCTGACGCACTGGCAGCAGGTTGAGGCAGGCCTGCCCGAGCAGGCCGAGGCCTGGGAGCCCTGGCCGACGAGCGTGGAGCGGCAGGCCGTGGAGGAAAACACCGGCGACCTGTTTCGCTTCACGGAAGTCTTGCCAGCCGCCGAAGGCTTTGTTTCCGATCTCCAGCCCGCCGATGCCGACCGACACACGCGGGCCCTCGCGGACATCTGCCTGGCGATCTTCAACAGCAACGAGTTTGTCTATGTCTACTGAAGGCCGGTCTTCTGCAGGCCGCAGACAGCAGGGCCAGCCGATCCGGCGGCGTGATGCCCTCTACGGACTCGGTGCCTCGCTTGGCAGCGTGGCCTTCACGGCGATGATGGCCAGTGATCTCGCCCGTGGTGCGGAGGCTGATGCTGCCGCAACGGGGGCAGACGCGCCGCCGGCGGGGCCGCTTGCTCCGCGTCCACAGCAGCTGCCCGCCAAGGCCCAGCGGTGCATCTTCCTGATGATGGAAGGCGGCCCGTCTCACATCGACACCTTCGACCCCAAGCCCAAGCTCGAGCAGCTGCATCTCGAGGAGTTTGTTCGCTCCGGCCGTGACAAGTCGGCGATGGAGAGCGGCAAGCGGTACTTCGTGCAGAGCCCCTTCCGCTTCCGCAAAGCCGGTGAGTCGGGAGCCGACATGGCAGAAAACTGGGAGCACCTCGCCGGCGTTGCCGACGAGCTCTGCTTCTACCGCGGCTGTCAGGTGGAGAGCGTCAACCACCCCACCGCGATGTATCAGATGAACTGCGGCAATCGCTTCGGCGGTGATCCGGCAATCGGAGCCTGGACAACCTACGGCCTCGGCACGGTGAATCAGAACCTGCCGGGGTTTGTGGTCTTGCCGGCAGTGTCGTATCCGCAAGGAGGCGCCGCCAACTGGGGCAACGGCTTTCTCCCGGTCCACTACCAGGGCACACCGCTGCGGCCGACCGGCTCGCCGATTCTCGATCTTGAGCCCCCGCCCGGTGTGTCGCGAGAGCAGCAGCGGCAGACGCTCGACCTGCTCCACGAACTCAATCAGGCCCACGCCGCCAGGCATCCTCAGCATGGTGAGCTGCAGGCCCGCATGGCCAACTATGAGCTCGCCTTTCGCATGCAGATGGAGGTGCCTGCTGTGCTCGACCTGGCGGGTGAGACTGCCGACACGCTCGCGGCGTACGGCGTCGGCACAGAGCCGACCGACGGCTTTGGCCGCAAGTGTCTGCTCGCTCGCAAACTGCTGGAGGAGGGCGTGCGGTTTGTGCAGCTCTACCACGGCTCCTGGGACAGCCACGACTACATCGCACGAGCCCACGGCCAGCTGGTGCGGGCGGTTGACCAGCCGATCGCGGCCCTGATCGCCGATCTCAGGCTGCGGGGCCTGCTCGATTCAACCCTTGTCGTCTGGTGCGGTGAGTTTGGCCGCTCGCCCGACAACGGCGTCCGCGGCGGCACTGCCTACGGCCGCGACCACAACGCCAAGGCGATGACGATCTGGCTCGCCGGTGGCGGCGTCAACGCGGGCCACACGATCGGGGCGACCGACGAGACCGGCAGCGAGGCGGTGGAAACTGTGCACCACGTCCGCGATCTGCACGTCACGCTGCTGCGGCTGCTCGGCCTCGATGACAGCAGGCTGACCTACTATCACGCAGGCCGGTTTAAGCAGCTGAGCCAGTTTGGGGGTGAGGTGATTGGGGAGTTGCTGGCGTGAGGGGCCGCTCGG
>CALCGM010000716.1 GCA_937900985.1 uncultured Planctomycetaceae bacterium
CGATGACTGCCTGAACCACAACGGCGGCGTGTTGCAGCTCCTCCACCGCTACGCTGGCCGCACGTTTTGCACACCGGGCAAACGCCTTCGCCTCGCGGCGGAATCGTACTACCCCGACTACATGAACGGCACAGGGCTCGATGAGATCTGGATGGGCTGCACCGTTCCCATCGTGACGGGCGTGATTGATACGCGGACGGGGAAGGCGCCGTTTCGCGAAGGGGAATCGCACGTGCTCACCCCCGGTGGACAGGTGATCTCGCTGCAGGACTTGATCGCTGCCAACCCACACACGGTCATGGGTGAGAAGGTGACGGCCTTTGCGACGTCGCTGTTTGGCAAGGCGACCTGGCCGATCGTGTCGAAGAAGTTCGACAACCTCAACCCGATCCCCGATCACCTGCACTGGTCGAAGTGGGAAGTCTACGACATCAACTCGTTTGATAATCCGGGCGTGAGTGCGTCGCACTACCACACCACGGCCATGGGCCTGTACGCCTTTGTGACGAAGGATCAGTTCCTCGCGTGCATGAAGCGGTTTGGCAAGACCGAATACAACGGCATCCGGCACCTGGCCCCGCACGTGATGATGCAGCTCGACAACGGCTTTGTGATGCCCAACGGCGTGCTGCACTCGCCCACAAATCTCTGCACGCACGAACTGCACGTGACGATGGATGAGCATTTCCTGGCCGAAGACCTCACCCTTGACGGACGGATCGGCGCGGCAGACGCGTTTTATGCCTGCCGGGAAGAGGACTATCCCAAGGACCGCCACGAAGACTGGGAGTTTTTGGTCGAGAAGTTCGACTTCGCCGCCAACCAGGATCCAGACTTCGTCCTGAAAAACTCGCGGCCAGCCATCACGGCGGAAGAGTTTCAGGGTGACGGCGTTGACGCCAGGTGGATCATCTACGGCGACTTCCTCGGCGACCAGAAGTGCTCGATCCTTCGCCTCAGCGTGGCGCCCGGCTGCAAGACGACGTTTTGCCCGGAGAGCCCGACGCTGTTCCACACCAATGGTGGGAGTGGCCGCGTTGGCCAACTCGCCGTGAAGTATCACCAGAACATGCTGCTCGGTGAGCTGTATCCGGAGATCGGATTCATCACCCAGGCTGCCCTGGCGAGTGGTGGTGTGGAAATCGAAAACACGGGCAACGAGCCCTTGGTGTTGACCTTCGACTTCCCGCAGCAGGCGCATTCCAAGACGCCGGGCGTTGCCGTCGCAAGCTCGCAGGCGGTATAGCACGTCTGCCGCCGGACGCGTCCGCTTCTGAAACAGAGTGTAGAACCGAGGGGCAGAGCAGGCTCATCAAAGCCCGCGGAGATTCCAGGTTCGACGGGAAAAGGACACCGACCGGCTGGAGGCTCTATCATCCGAGCCGCTCCGCCTTCACGTTGTCGCCGGCTGAACCGAGATGGGATTCCATACCTTCTCAAACCCAAAGTCTTCGAAGTCCTTCTGGTTCACCGTGGCAAACTCTGTGACGCCCTGTTGAAGGAGCGAGAGTGCGAGACGCCAGTCGAAGGAACGACGGCGGGCGAAGCCTGAGGTGCGAAGGCGAGGCCAGAAGGCATCGTGAAACGGACGGCTCTCGGGCGGGAAGCCAAGGATCTGCCAGTCAGGATGCTGCCGAAACGCCACGCACACATTCACCGCGGCCCCGGCGGCCAACGGTTCATTCATCACGGCGGTGTTGCGCAGCAGATTGTAGAGTTCGAGTAAGACAAACTCACTGATGGCCACATCATCGCGAGCCTGAAGGGATTTCGCGAATGCTGCTGCAGCAGCATGCCGAGGATGGTCTTCAACCACCAACGGAAACAGGATGTTTGTATCGATCGAGATCATGTCTGTTCGGCATGACGCGATTCCACATCGTCTCGAGCAAAGTCTTTGAGTTTCTCCAAAGGCACTTTGATGCCGCCGCTGCGAACAACGGGCGGTTTCCAGATCTTTTTCGCTGCGCCCGGCTCAGGGAAGCGAGCGAGAAACGTCTCCAGCCCCCGTCGTGTAACCTCTGCCAGTGAAATCTCCCGCTCCGCTGCAAAGGCTTTGGCCCGCTGGTAGAGCTCGTCGGGAAGTTGGATTTGCGTCCGCGTCATGATGTAAATCATACATCACTTTGGAGCATTGGCAATCAGCGTGGGGGGCCTGCCTGAGGCTCGCGAAGAAGAGCCTGGGGCTGCCAGCGGTCGCAGGG
>CALCGM010000717.1 GCA_937900985.1 uncultured Planctomycetaceae bacterium
GCCACGCCGGATTCCAGCGCCCGCCATGATGCCGGTGTAGCAGTAGGGCCAGTGGTCGCGGCCATCGTCGCTGTTGCCGTTGCCGCTGGTGCTCACGCCCCGCTGCGGGCTGCGGCCAAACTCGCCCACCGCCACCACCATCGTGTCTTCGAGCAGGCCGCGATCGTCGAGATCCTCGATCAGGGCCGAGAGGCCCGCGTCGAGCATCGGCGCCGACTGGTCCTTCATCCGCTTCGAGAGGCCCGTATGGTGGTCCCAGGAGTGGTTGTCGCTGTTGGCCACCTTCGGCCAGATCACTTCGACCACGCGGGTGCCCGCCTCCACGAGACGACGGGCGAGCAGGCAGCTCTGCCCAAAGGTGTTGCGGCCATACTTCTCGCGGGTGGCGACCGACTCCGCCTCCAGGTTGAAGGCATCGCGAGCACGTCCGCTGACAACCAGCGAGAGGGCCTGATCGTAGTAGCCGTCGAGCTGATACGACTCGACCGCCTTGTTGATCACCGGCATCTGCTCGTTGATCAGCTCACGCAGCTTGGCCCGTCGCCGCAGGCGGACGCTGAAGACCTCAGGCCGCAGCTTCAAGTCGTCGATCTTGATGCGGCTCATCTTCTCCATGTCCATGTCGTCGCCGTCGGGATAGAGCGTGTAGGGGTCGAAGGCCTTGCCGAGAAACCCAGCCGTGCCTCCCTTGCCCACCACATTCGACTCCTGCAACGGCCGCGGCAGCATGACAAACGGCAGCATCGGCTCCTCGGCCGGCTTCAGCCGCACCAGGTTGCTGCCAAAGTTGGGAAAGTCCTTCGGGCTCGGCGGCTCAAGCTGGCCCGACGGGCTGACCTTGTCGGTCGTGTAGCCGGTCATCATCTGGTAGATGGCGGCGGTGTGGTTGAACAGGCCGTTGGGCGAATACGACAGCGAGCGGATCATCGTGAAGCGGTCGTTCACCTGGGCGAGCTTCGGCAGGTTTTCGGTGAACTTGATGCCGGGCAGCTTCGTGGAGATCGGCGAGAACACGCTCTTCACGTTGTCGGGTACGTTCTCCTTGGGGTCCCACAGGTCGAGGTGGCTCGGGCCGCCCTGCAGGTAGACCATGATGATGCTCTTGGCCTTGCCCCAGCCGGGCCCGCCCGCCAGCGGGGAGGTCGACGCCTGAGCCTGGAGCCCGAGCACCGTCGGCAGCGACATGCCGAGGCTGCCTGCCGCACCCACTCGAAGGAACGCCCGCCGCGTCGGCCGGAGATGCGGGTCGCAGAGATCCCGAGCCGGGAAGCCTTGGAAGCTGAGCATGGTTTTCTCCTCGTGAAGCCTTCGAAATGGTTTAGTGATTGAACAGAAACGCCGGGCTGTTGATCAACGCCCAGGTGAGGTCCTCGGCGGCTGTCAGCCGTCGATTCTCAAGCTGCATCTGGCTCTGCGTGACGTCCTCGCGGAGCCGCAGCAGCAACGGGTCGTCGTGGATCGGCTTGCGGAGCTCGGCCAGCTGCCGCTCGATGGCGGTGATGCCCGGGTCGGTCGGCAGAGGAGCCTTCGCTGCCGCCACCTGCTTTTCCAGCTCACGCACGCCCCCATCGGTCTTGCCAAGGAAGGCCAGCAAGGGAGCGGCCGCCTCGTCGCCACGCGACGCTGACGGAATCGCCAGCACCGACGCAAACGCCTCTGGAAGGCTCAGCGGCAACGGCCCCGCTGCGGTGGTTGCTGAAATCCGAAACGCTCCCAGCCGGTGCGCCTCGGCATTGTGCTGCTGATGAATCTTAAAGGTCAGCCGCACGCCTTCAGGAGTGGCAACGGGCTCCGCAAGCGTAAAGGTCGCCCAGTGGTGCACGCCGGTCGCCGGGTGCACAGCCCAGCCCTGCTGATCACCGGCGTTGCCATCAAACGCCTGTTCGATGGCGAAGCCGTCTTGGGTGAAGCTCGCCTTGCCCGAAGCAATCTTCAGTGGAACGGCATCGCCGCCGCCGAGCGGCGACTGCAGCACCTCAAACTCCGTGACCACAAAGTTGCCGTTGGGGGGCAGCCCTGGGCCTCCGCCCGGCAGGTCTGGCGATGCCAACGCCTCCAGCCGGAAGCCGGTGATCTGCGGCAGCCGCGTCTCCACGACCACCTCGTAGACGCCCTTCTCTTTGCTTCCGCTGGCCCACACCGAGCGATCGCTGCGAATGCTCAGGCTGTTGCCAGCCGTCGCCGTCACCGCCGTCGGCCGCAGC
>CALCGM010000718.1 GCA_937900985.1 uncultured Planctomycetaceae bacterium
GCCCGGTCGTCAGCCACCTCTCAGTCGGCCTCGCCCGACGAAGCGATGTTGAGCCATTCGTGAAGCAAACGCTCCATTCCGCCACTCTCGACAACGGCATCATCCTCCTCGGGGAAGAGCTGCCCGACCTGGAGAGCGTGGCGGTCGCCTTCCACGTTCCCGCCGGAGGCATCCATGATGGCCCCGGCCGCTGTGGCCTGGCGAGCCTCACCAGCGAAATGATGCTTCGCGGAGCCGGCGATCGCGACAGCCGCCGCCTGATCGAAGACTTTGCGATGGCCGGCATCAACTGGTCCAACGCGGTCTCCACCACCCACGCCACTTATTTCGGTGCGATGGTCGCCCGCCGGCTGCCCGAGGCGATGCCGATCTATGCCGACATCATCCGTCGGCCGCTGCTGCCCGAGGATCAGTTTGAGAGCGGGCAGCAGGTTGTCTTGCAGGGGCTCGCAGGCACCGACGACGACCCGTCTCACCGCACGCTGCTGGCCCTGAAAAAGCTGATCTTTCCCTCGCCGTGGGGCCTGCCTTCCGAGGGCCTGGCCAGCGACGTGGAGCAGCTCACCCCCGCGGCCGTGGGCGAGTTTGCCGGCCGGCATGTGCGACCAGACGGCATGATCATCGCGGCAGCTGGCCGGCTCGACTGGCCCGACTTTGTGACGCGGATGGAGGGGCTGTTTGCCGACTGGCAGCCGGGCGAGGCGGCCGGCGTGCAGAACGGCTCGCGGGGCGGCCGCTGGCAGCATGTCGAGCACGACTCGCAGCAGACCCACATCGCGATCGCCTGGTCGGTTCCGCCCTATAGCAGTGACGATTCCTACGAGGCCACCGCTGCCCTCTCGGTGCTCGGCGGTGGCACGAGTTCCCGCTTCTTCACCGAAGTGCGGGAGCGTCGCGGGCTCTGCTACTCCGTCTCCGCTGGCTACAGCACGCAGCGGGATTTTGCTTCGGCCATCTGCTACGCCGGCACGAGCAGCGAGCGGGCCCAGCAGACGCTCGACGTGATGCTTGAAGAGATCGAGCGGCTGCCAGCGTCGATCACCGACGCCGAGCTCGGCCGCGTCAAAGCGAGGGCCAAGAGCGGCCTCGTGATGCAGCAGGAGAGCAGCTCCGCCCGCGCCGGCGGCATTGCCCGACAGTGGTATCACCTCGGCCGGGTGCGATCGCTCGCCGACGAGCTTGAGCGGCTCGACCGCCTGTCGGTCCATTCGGTGCGAACCTGGCTCGAGCACAACCCGCCTGCCGATCTCTCGATCGTCTCCCTCGGCCGCAATCCTCTGGAGGTGCCACGTGAGCTTTCGGCATGAGACGCTGCCCAACGGCCTGGAAGTGATCGCCGAGGTTTCCGACTCGGCCCTCTCCGCGAGCGTCGGCTTCTTCGTCAACACCGGCTCCCGCGACGAAAACGATCAGACGTGGGGCGTGAGCCATTTCCTCGAGCACATGGTGTTTAAAGGCACCGACACGCTCTCCGCCGACGACATCAATCGCCGCTTTGACGACCTCGGCGCCGCGGCCAATGCCTTCACCAGCGAAGAAGACACCGTCTACTACGCGAGCGTGCTGCCGGAGCATCAGCGGGAGGCCGTCGAGCTGATCGGGGCGATCCTGCGGCCGGCGATTCGCGAGGAAGACTTCGAGACCGAGAAGCTCGTGATTCTCGAAGAGATTCAGATGTACGACGATCAGCCTCCGTTCGGGGCCGACGACATCTGCCGGGCCGCCTTCTTTGCCGGGCATCCGGCAGCCCGCAGCGTCTTGGGAACCCTCGACTCGGTGCGGAGCATCGGCATCGATCAGATGCGCGACTACCACCACCGTCGCTACGCGGCCAACAACGTCGTGCTGGCAGCCACGGGCGCCATCGACTTTGCCAGCCTGGTCGAAACGGCCAAACGCGTCTGCGGCGAGTGGGAGCCCTGCCCTGCGGCTCCGCGGACCTGCCCGCTGCCCCCACGAGCCGGCGGCGGCGGTCGCGAGGTGCTGCGTGAGCAGATCGTGCGGGAGGCTGCGGCGCTGGAATACGTGATCCGGCTCTCGGCGGGGCCTGATGGCGACGACCCCGACCGCTACGCGGCCAAATGGCTGGCAATGATGCTCGGCGACGAGTCGGGCAGCCGCTTCTACTGGGAGTTCATCGATTCCGGCGCCGCCGACTACGCCTCCTGCCATCATCAGGAGTTTCTCGACGCGGGCATGTTTGGGGTGCAGCTCTCGTCGGATGCGGAATCGATCGAGGAGATCATCGAACGCTCCGAGGAAATCCTGGCCGACGTGACCGCCAACGGCCTGACCGCCGGAGAGATGGAGCAGGCCCGCAGCAAGCTGGCCTCGAGGATCGTGCTGTCGGGTGAACGGGCTCGCCGGCGGCTCTTCGGCGTGGGCCTGGAGTGGGCCCATTCCCGCCGCTACCGCTCGGTCGCCGACGACCTCGGCGTGGTGGAAACGCTCACGACCGCAGATCTCAGCCGCCTGCTCGACCGCTGGCCGCTCTCGGGAAGCCATGCCACCGTTCTCGCTGGGCCGCTAGAATCGACGTCTGCCGGCGGGGAGCCTTCCGTCG
>CALCGM010000719.1 GCA_937900985.1 uncultured Planctomycetaceae bacterium
AAGCCAGGATGGCGAAGCGAACGCTCGGCTCATCGGCTCGGGCTCACCCCGAGCGGCCCACCCCAACCGCCATCCTCCCCCAACAGCCACATTTGTATGATGAATACTGGGGATCTTCCGCACGCTCGCCTACCCACGCAGCCCATGGCACGAACCGCGACACGCCTGTTTGCGGCCTTCATGGCCTCCGCCTGCCTGACCGCAGCGGCGCCGGCGGCAGCGTCCGACCAGCTCCCCACGCTGCTTGCCGCCCGCTGCGGCAGCTGCCATCGTGACAACGACGAGAACGCATCGGGCGTGAATCTCGTGCCGTTCGTCGCCGCAGCCCGCACCAGGGATGCCGAGCTCCTGCAGCAGATGATCGCCGCGATCGACCGCCGCGAGATGCCGCCTGCAGGCCAGCCATCGTTCACAGCGGCCGAGCGGCAGGCCGTGCTTCGCGATCTGCGGGCGCTCCAGCGGGATGCCCTGGCGTCGACCGCGGTCCGTGCCGTTCCCCCGATCCGGCGGATGACGCGGCTTCAGTATCACAACGCGGTCACCGACCTGTTCGGCCTGAAGGTGGCTGTGTTCACACTGCCCGAGCGGATCATGCGACCCTATCGGGAGTCGTTCCGGCCTGAGACGGGCGTGATGGCCGATGTCGTGCACGTGGGCAATCGCCCGCTGGGCAAGTCGCAGATGATCGAGCCGAGGCTGGCTGGGGTGGCGGCGTTTCCCCAGGATCTGCGGGCCGAGCATGGCTACGACACCCAGGCGGATCATCTCTCGCTTTCGCCGCTGCTGATGGAGGCGTTTCTAACGCTGGGCCAGTCGATCACGGAAAGCCCAGACTTCACGCCGCAGCACGTTGGCATCTGGCAGACATTCTTTGCCGAGCCGGAGCCCACCGCAGACATCGACGCCGAGCTTCGCCAGCGGCTCAGGCCCTTGCTCACTCGGGCGTTTCGGCAGCCCGTCGATCAGGCCACGCTCGACCGCTACGTCGCTCATGCACGCGGCAGGCTTGCGGCGGGGGAGGCCTTCACGCCGGTGATGAAATCGCTCGCCGCTGCCGTGCTTGCCTCGCCGCGGTTTCTCTATCTCTACAACCTCTCCAGCGGCCCCGCGACGAGCACGGGCGGCACGCAGGCAGGGCAGGGCGGGGAGCCGGTCGATACAGCCGTCAGCCCCGCAGATGCTCCTGCCGCTGAGCAGGCGCTCGCAGACCTCGCGCTCGCCTCGCGGCTGTCGTTTTTCCTCTGGGGCAGCCTGCCGGATGAGCCGCTCCTCAGCCTGGCGAGCTCCGGGCAGCTGCATCAGCCCGAGGTCCTCGACGCGGAGCTCGAGCGGATGCTGGCCGATCGCAGGCTGAAGCGGTTTTGCGACAGTTTCCCGGCGCAGTGGCTCCAGCTCGACCGGCTGATCTCGTCGGTGCCCAACCGGGAGGCCTTTCCGCAGTTCTATTACCTCAAGTATCGCGACAGCATGCACATGATGCTGGAGCCGCTGCTGCTGTTTGAGACAGTGCTGATCGAAAACCGGCCGATCACCGACCTGATTGATCCAGACTTTACGTATCGGTCTGCCCATCTCGAGGAGGCTTACGGTGAGCTGGCAACGCCGGCCGACAGACGCCCCGCAGGCCGCACCGGCGAAGTGACGCAGCTGACGTTTCACCGCGTGCCGATCACCGACCGTCGCAGCGGGGGTGTGATCACCAATGCGGCGGTGATGACCATGACCTCAGGCCCAGACCGCACCAAGCCGATCACCCGTGGCGCCTGGGTGGCCAGCGTGATCTTCAACGCCCCGCCGCCCCCGCCCCCCGCCGACGTTCCTCCGCTTGCTGAGAATCCTGTCGGCGACGAGGCGGAACTGACGCTCCGTGAACGCCTCGCGATGCACCGCGAACGGTCTGACTGCCGCGGCTGCCACGACCGCATCGACCCGTTCGGCTTCGCCCTGGAAAACTACGATCCCGTCGGCGGCTGGCGAACCCAGTATGAAAACGGCCGCGACGTCGATGCCTCCGGCGTGCTGTTTCAGACGCGTCCCTTCACGAGCCCGGTGGAGCTGAAGGATGCGGTGCGCCTCGAGAAAGACCGCTTCACCCACGCCTTCGCCGAACACCTGCTCGCGTTTGCCCTGGCGCGAGAACTGACCGCCGCCGATCAGCCCGCCATTCGAAGGATTGCCAGGCGAACCGCCAAAGACGGCTATCGGATGCAGACGCTGCTGCGAGAGATCGTGACGAGCACGCCGTTTTGTGCCCCGGCCAGTGCCCCCGTCAGTTCAACAGCCAGCCACAAGGAGCACCTGCCATGAACCGCGAAACCCGGCGAAGTTTTCTGCGTGGCGTTGGAGGCTCGATGCTTGCCCTGCCGTGGCTTGAAAGCCTGGCGGCACCACGCCCCGCGGCGGCACCCCTGCGAATGGCCCACTTCTACGTGCCGATCGGTGTGGTGCGGCGAGGCTTTTTCCCGGGCGAGGCCGACCATGTGATCCCCGAGGGCAACCTCGGCAACGTGATGACATCGCTCGGGAAGCAGGATCCCCGCTTTCGCGTGCAGCCGCTGGGCGAGCTCACCCCGACGATGCGGCCGTTGGAACCACACCGATCAAAGATCGCCCTGATCACCGGCATGGATCGCACCTTTCAGCAAGGCACCGACGTGCACGCCCAGTGTGCGTCGTGCTACCTCAGCAGTGCGAAGCCCTACACGGTCAAGGGCACCGCCTGGCCGCTCGACCGCACGCTTGACCATCTCGTGGCCGACACGATCGGCCGGGCCACGCCGTTCTCCACGCTTGAGTTCAGCTGCAACAGCCACAAAGACAACAAGGAATCGATCTACTTCGACAACATTTCCTGGTATGGCACCGGCCATCTGGCCCCGTCCATTCGGGATCCCCGCGCGATGTATCGCCGGCTCTTCTCAACCGCGGAAGCCGACCGCTTTCGGGAGGTGACGAGCCTGGTGCTGGAAGACGCTCGCACGCTGCAGCGGCAGCTGGCGGTAGCCGATCGGCAGAAGCTCGACGAGTATTTCGAGGCGATCCGTGCGATCGAGCTGCAGATGACCCGGCTGGAAACCATGAAGGCCGAGCTGGCAACCGTCCGCTTCGATGAGCCGACCGAGGCCCATCTGCCGCGAGGCGACTACATCCGGCTGATGGGCGAGTTGATGGTGGTGGCGCTGCAGTCGGGACTGACCAACGTGGCCACGTTTATGGTGGGCCCGGAGCGGTGGGACACGCCCTTCCTCTACGAGAGCCTGTTCGACAAGCCCCGCAGCCATCACCAGATGTCGCACAACCAGACGAAGGTGATCGACGACCTGCTGAAGATCGACCGCTTCCACATGGAGCAGTTTGCCTACCTCGTGCAGCGGATGGACGACATCGCTGAGGCCGACGGCACCACGCTCCTCGACAACACGCTCTTCACCTACGGCTCCGGCCTCGGCGACGGCTCCACCCACCAATACAACGACCTGCCGATCGTGGTGGCGGGGGGCGGCTGTCGCGTGAAGGGCGGCCTGCACATCAACATGCCCGAGGGCACCCCGCTGGCCAACCTCTGGCTGACCCAGGCTCAGGTGCTCGGCCTCCCCTGGGACAGCTTCGCCGACAGCAGCGGCGGCATCGACGCCTGGGTGGCATGAGGCGGACTGCTCGCTGTATCCCAGCAGGACGGTGACTTCTGTTGGTGTCTTGCGGCTCGATCAATGGATGTCTGTGGAGCTGTCGACCGCCCTTCGAAGGCCGCGACAACGCTGTCGTCGAGCGGCGTGTTGAAATCATCCGGCACCTTGAGCCGCCCCTTGAGGCCGCCCAGCTTTTTCGGCCGGACACCGTTGTCGAACGGCACCAACCGGGCCATCTTGCGGCCCGCCTTGGCGATGATGACTTCCCGGCCTGCCGCAACCTGGTCGATGAGCCGTGACAGGTGCGTCTTCGCTTCGTGAATGTTGACGACCGGCGTCATCGCTTCCTCCACTCGAACAGAAAAAGACCACACGTGGTTGAGCCTACTTCTCCCGCGTGTCAACGCTCTTCAGCAGGTAAGGTGCGCTCATGCATCACGCACTGCAAAAAGGCCGAGATCGACATGCCCAAGTTAGCGGGTCCATCCGTCCCGCGTCGAGCAGTGGCTCGTGGCAAGGCACGCAAGTCAGCGAAACTGTTGCCCTGCATCGGAATCGATGAAAAGGCATTTCGTAAAGGACAGAACTACGTGGCGCTGCTCTACGACCTTGACCGCAGCACGGTTGAAGCGATCTCAGACGGCAACGATACAGCGAGCGGAAATGCCT
>CALCGM010000720.1 GCA_937900985.1 uncultured Planctomycetaceae bacterium
CGTCCCACAAGCCCCCATTGCGGCCGGCGATGATGTCGGCCCGCAGGTCAGCCGGCGAGATGCCCCCTGCCGCAACGTCGACCCGGCCGCGGCCCAGGTCGAAGAGCCCGCCGCCAACGTCTTCCGCCACCGAGAGCGACTCCAGCCCGAGCACCCGCCGCGTCGACGCATCGAGCGCTGCGGTGCCCGTCTCAATCGAGAGGCTGGGAATCGACGCATCAACAGACACCTCCAGCCGGCCGCCGGCGACCACGGCTGGGCTTGTGGCAAGCCCGGCTCCGCTGGCCACGCTGAGCGTGCCCGCCGACACCGTCGTCGTGCCGGTGTGGGTGTTGGCCGCATCGAGCACCAGGCCGCCGTCGCCAGTCTTCGTCAGGCCGCGGGTGCCTGAGAAAAGCGGATGCCCGGCAGCTGCCTGGGTTTTCGTGCCGGAGGCCACGTCGACCACGACTGGGCCAGTCGGCACCGCATACTCCGCCTGCATCAGGTAGGCCGGCTCCTTGCTGAGGCCATTAAAGGACGCCGACACGAGCTTCATCGACACGCTCGCTTCCATCTCGATGCCCTTGAGGGCGTTGAAGCTCGCCAGGGAGTAGAAGCCGATGCCGTTGTGCGCCGCGTCAGCACCCTTGCCGTCGCCGAGCACGTAGGTGTCGAAGAGTGCGTTTGTGATCAGCGACGTGGTGTCGGTGCGGGTGAGAAAACCACCCAAAAACGCGTCGTCTTCCAGCAGTTCGCTCACCCGCAGAAAGAGCCGCACCCGATTGCCCACATCGAGGGCGACCGGAAGCGGGTCGTTGCCGGTCAGCCGCAGGCCGTCGTTGAGGCTGGCGTCGGGGTAAAACCAGTCGGGCTGTCCGTTGACCTGCGTGAAGCCAAACTCAAACGAGGTGTCGGCCGCCACCGTCAGCGTTTCAGCGGTCAGGATCCCCTCGCCGCTGGTGATGCCCACAGGCGCGATGCTCCCGGAGCCCGCAATCGACTTGAGAAAGCCTGATCCGTCGATCCCCCCGCCGTCGAGCTGCACATGCATGGCGTCATACACGCCATCGACCCGGGCGACGGCGTTGAGCCGCGGGCGGACGGTGCCGGCAAAGCTGTTGCTGGCCAGGCTGGCAAACACCACGCGGCCGGTGTCGGCCCCAGGGGTCTGCTCGCTGGCGGTGATCGTGAGGGTGGTTCCGGCGGTGCCGAGCAAAGGGCCCGCCAGCAGGATGCCTTCCGCTCCCGGATCCGCTGGATCGGGCACAGGCGTGTTGGCAATCGCGATCGTGCTGTCGGCGGTCACGGCAACCGCATTGGCCAACAGCACCGCAGTGTCGGCAGCCTGGCCCAGCGTTCCCCCGGCCAGCGTGATCACGGTCGCGGCATCGCCGCCAAAGGTGTACTGGCCGCCGTCGCTGCCGAGGATCAGTCGGCCGTCCGCCAGCACCTCCACGCCGCTGGTGGCCACCGGGGCGGCGGTCGCGTCGACCAGCAACGTGCCGCGGCGAATCAGGGTGCTGCCCGTGTAAGCCTTTTCCAGCTTGTCGGCCAGCGTCGCGGCCGTGGTGTTGAGCCACTGGATGCCGAGCCCGGTGGAATCGATCACGAGATCGCCCGAGCCCGCCAGCGCCCCATCGAACCGCACTGTCTCATTGGCCCCCGCACCAAGCGTCAGCGACGGCCCGATGACCACACTGCCCTCGCCTGCCAGGCCGCCCAGGGTGTCGCTGTTGCCGGCGAAGTCGGCCTCTGCAAAGCGAGCCACCGCAAGGACCGACGTGTCGGGGATCACCTCGTTGCCGCCCGCCTCCAGTCGGCCGGCAGCCACACTCGTCAGCCCGCTGTAGCTGTTGCCACTGCTGCCGAGGATCAGCATCCCGTCGCCGGTCTTGGCGAAACTGGCAGCTCCAACGAGCGGGGCGTTGATCCTCGCAGTGAAGCCGATGTCGGTGACCGCGGCCGTGGCCACCGCCAGCGAGCCGTCGCCGGTGGCAGCGAGCGTGAAGAGATTGGCGTCAAACGTGAGGCTGGCGGCAGCGAGCGGGTCAGCCAGCGTGACCACGCCTGCGGCCCCCTGAAACACCGCATCCGAGCCATCCACCCACGCCGCGGCCGCAACCGGGCTCGTCGTCGCCGTCCAGCTGATGCCGTCGGCGGTCCACGAGCCGCTGCCGCCGAGCGTGGCCCCATCAGCTGTCCAGAGAAGCGTGGCTGCCCCCGCCGGCCCTGGTATCGCGAGCAGCAGGGCAATCGCGGCCACGCTGCGGGAGCATGCCGCCGCCGGCGATCCGGCTCGGCGAGTGCGGTTTGAGATGTGCATCGACGGCATCCAGGTGCGGATTGACGTTCCCCCCAACTGTGCTCGTCATAGCCAAATGCCCGGCATCCCGCAAAGAATCTGCCACGACCCGCTGGCAAAAACTCACACAAATCTCACATGCTGCTCACAAAAACCACACATTCTCCATCTAAAAACTTGACATCGCCGACGGCAGCAGTACAACACTGCCCAGGCGGACAGATTCAGTTCTTTGTTTTTTGAACGGAAAAGGAACGCTACTGACCTCGATCGAACGCTGTTGCTGCGGGCTACCGCATCGTTGCTTCCTGGCAACGTGTGGTGTTCGAAGAAACGAGTTCTCGGTCAGTGCTTCCCTCTCTGCTGCACGGGCTTCTTCCGGCAGCGTCTCTGATGGAAGCGGGCCCCAGTCGGTGAGGCATGCTGCTACGGCAGTCTGCCTGCGTGTCTGGGGCTGATCGCGTCTTCTTGCCTTCCTCGGTCTCTCCGCTTTGTGGCATCGGTGTTTCGTTCGGGGTCTCCAGCCCTTGTCCGACGTACCACCACCGTTGCCCAAACGATTTGGAGACCACCATGCTTCGCCGGCCCACCACCACCCCGTCGCTCCACCGACGCCTCGGCCGCCTCATCCACCGCACTCTGCTCGCGACCACGATCGCGAGCCTCCTCGTCGCCTCCCCCGGCTTCGCCGAGGTGCTGGTCTCCGACGACTTTCCGACCAACGGCGCGCTGACCGGCACGACGCCGTCGATTGGCGGCATCTGGACGACCATCAGCGGCACGGCGAACGAGATTCAGGTGGTCAACAACCGCGTCCAACTCACCGATTCCGCCGGCGAAGACAACGAATCGGGGTTTGCTGCGGTCACGACGGGCAGCATCTATTTCGGGATCGACCTCAGCGTGGCTGATCCCGGCTCGTATGGCGGCACCGACTTTGAGTATTTCAGCCACTTCAGCGGCAACACCTTCAGGGCCCGCACCGACATCGCCGCCTTCTCCGCGTCTGGCTACCGTCCAGGCATCGCAACCACATCGAGCGCTGCCGAGACGACATGGGGTTCGGATCTCGCCTATGGCACTGACTACCGGCTTGTGGTCGGCTACGACTTCACCACGGGCCTGGCGAGCATGTGGGTTGATCCCACGGCCATCACCGACCCGAGCATTTCTTCGACGGGCGTCGTGACCGGCGGGAGCATCGATGCCTTCAACTTCCGTCAGTCAGGGTCAACCCCGAACCAGGACCTCTCTATCGGAAGCCTCCGCGTGGCCACGACATTCGCTGAGGTCCTCCTCGCTCCCCCGCCGGTCACCCCCTCACTCACCTGGTATGGCGACGGCCTGACTGCGGGCGGCAGCGGCACCTGGTCGGCGGCTGGCAGCAACTGGTCAGACAACGGCGGCGCTGCCGGCGGCTGGGATCCCACGAAAAAGGCTGTGTTTGACACAACCGGTGGCACCGTGACCGTCGATGGGGCTGGCGTCACCGCCGAGACCGGCATCGATTTTGACGTCGATGGCTACACCGTCGCCGGCGGCGGGATCACCCTCGGTGCAGGCAGCAACACGGTCACCGTCGCCGACGGGGCGACCGCCACGATCGACAGCGTGCTCACCGGCACGGTCACCAGCTTTGAGAAGGCCGGTGACGGCACGCTGATCCTCGGCGGAGCCAATAC